>JAGLQA010000881.1 GCA_023137075.1 Candidatus Aminicenantota bacterium | reverse complement strand
TCACGAGTACCGTCCATGTGATAGGAAGTATAGGATTCGATTTTCATGCTGCCCGGATTACTACCGGCCAGAACCTCATTTTTTCCTCGAAAAGGGCCGTCCGTTGCTACGGCAGCAGGTATATTGATCAGGTTAAAGGCCACCGGGATATCGGGGTATCGTTTCTTCAACTCCTCGAAAACCGGTTCCAGGGGGTAATTCTGGTGGTTCATGCATTCCAGGACCTCCTTATGTACCTGGCGCAGGAAATGGGCAAAGGATTCTTCCTTGTCCAAACGGGTTTTGAATAAAATCGAATTAACAAAAAAACCGATAACCGGATAGATCGATTCCTGCTCCCGGCCGGCGCTGATGATGGAACAGGCAATCTCTCTTTGATCGGAGTATCGTGACAGCGCAATAATGTAGGCGGAAAACATGACCATAAAAAGAGTCGTATTTAAAGACTCGCCGACTCTTTTCAGATTGCCTAAAAGGGTCCCGTTAATCAAAAACCGGTACATGGCCCCACTCACATCACGGCTGTCTCCACTGATATCCCGGGGCAGCGTCAATAGGGGAAAGTCCTGGGCCAATTTCTTTTTCCAGAACCGGCAAGACTCCCCGCTGAGGGCATTATCGGCTACCTGGCGGTTATGCCACTCGGAAAAATCTTTATACTGAAGCCGCAGCGGCCGCGGCTGAGGTGATTCACCGGTCCGGAAACCCGGATAAAAATAGTTAAAATCATCATTAAATAACTGCATGGACCAGCCGTCGGATATGATGTGGTGTTTGGTGTATATAAGCCTGTAATTGTTTTCCCTCAGCTTCACCAGCAGGAAACGGCAGAGTGGTACACGGCTCAGGTCGAAGAGTTGCCGGCTTTCTTCCCTGAAAAGCCGGGCCCATTCCGTTTCCTTCTCCCTTTCGCGAACGTCGGTGATATCCGCTTCCCAGTAGGGAATCTCCTTCAACCGGTGTAGGATAAACTGTACCGGTTCATCATCGACCAGTCTAAACCCGGTTCTCAGGCTGCCGTGACGCCGAATCAATTCTGCCAACGTTTTTTTAAGGGCATCCCTGTCTACTTCATGCGCTAGTTCGATTGTATCGGACATATTGAAAGCCGAACTCTGCGGATCGCGCTGCTGGATAAACCAGAGCCTTTTCTGGTTAAAGGAAAGGGGATAAACACTTTTTTCTTCTCCCGGTTCTATGTCCGCGTATTTATCCTCTGCCGCCTCTTTTATATGACGGGCCAATTTTCGGATGGTGGGAAATTTGAATATTTTTTCCAGTGATATCCTGACGTTCAAATCCCGGTGAACCTTTGCCGCCAATACTGCACCTTTTAACGAGTGACCACCTAATTCGAAGAAATTATCATCTATCCCGATAGACGACTGTTCCACATTCAACACTTCCGCCCAGAGTGCGGCCAGTTTTATTTCTTCCGGTTCAGTCGGCGTGGCATATTCGCTGCCGGGTTGTATCTCCGGGAGCGGTAATGCTTTCCGGTCTATCTTTCCATTAGGGGTCAAGGGTATTTTTTCAATCTGAACAAAATATGCCGGTATCATGTAACCGGGCAGTGTGCGAGATATGAATTCACGCAATTCGGAAGAATCGAGGTCATCGGGCACGGCCTGCCGTTCTCCTGTATGTGCACCGCCGGAAGAAGTTCCGGGGGGCTGCGCCCCGACTATATAGGCACAGAGATAGGTATCGTCATTTTTATCTTGCCCGAATATGACCACGGCTTCTTTTATTTTTTCATGTTCCAGCAGCCGGTTTTCGATCTCACCCGGCTCTATCCGGAAACCTCTTAACTTCACCTGGTGGTCGATCCGCCCGATAAACTCGATATTGCCGTCGGGCAGCCAGCGGGCCAGGTCGCCGGTTTTATATAACCGGGCTGAATGATGAATGATGAATGATGAATGATGACCGGGCACAGCAGGCTGCAGGGTGCCGTTAAGGGTACCGGCGATTGATTTTCGTGAATGTACCGCGGGGAATTTTTCTGATGTCATTTCGGAATTATTCAGGTAGCCGCGGGCCAGGCCATCTCCGCCGATGCCTAGTTCACCTGGAACTCCCACAGGTTGAATAGAGCCGACCTTATCCAGGATGTATACCTGGGTATTGGCAATGGGACCGCCGATATTGATCGTCTCCGCAGTGGTCAGATCTTTTACCGTGGACCATACGGCAGTCTCCGTCGGCCCGTACATATTATAGATATTACCTTTGTATTTCTCTTTCA
>JAGLQA010000880.1 GCA_023137075.1 Candidatus Aminicenantota bacterium | reverse complement strand
TGATCGTTCAATGGGTAAACGGTTTTTTAAAGTGGCTGCTTTCCTCTTTCGGAATAAGTGTGCCTGCCGGTGAAGATATTATACCGGCACATCTCGTGATGGCGTTCATCGTGACCGCCATTATCATTTTATTTTTTAAATTGGTGGTTAAAAAACTCTCGGTAAAAAAACCCAACAAAATACAAAGTGTACTAGAGATATACTACAATCTTTACCGCAGCTTAGTCGATAATATGATCGGCCGGGAAGGGAGGAAGTTTATCCCGGCCCTGGCCACCCTGGGTACATTTATCGCTGTTTCCAATATATTAGGTCTATTTCCTGAATTGGGTTCGCCCACAGCCAACCTCAATGTCACCGTCGGCTGCGCCCTATTTATCTTCCTCTATTATCATTACCAGGGAATAAAAAAGCACGGGGTAATCGGGTACATCAAAACCTTCATGGGACCCGTCTGGTGGCTGGCCTGGCTTTTTCTACCTATCGAAATCGTATCACATTTTTCAAGACCCTTATCACTCTCGATGAGGCTTTTCGGAAATATATTCGGTGAAGATATGGTCATCATCATTATTGTATCATTAGTGCCCTTTATCGCCCCGATACCGATTATGGCCATGGCGATCTTTACCTCACTGCTTCAGGCTTTTATATTTGTAATGTTGTCATCGATATATTTAGCCGGGGCTGTTGCTTCGGAACACTAAATCAGTAGGAGTAAAAATAAATGAAGACAAAAATTAGGTTATTTATCTTTTTCGTTCTTGTTTTTTCGATATCACTTTTTGCGCAGGAAAAAAATGTTGAAGATGCAACTAACTTGTTTCTCTATTCGATAATGTTCGGCACCGTTTGTCTGACCGCCGCCGCTATTGCCGGAGCATTTGCTCAATCAAAAGCGCTGCGGACCGCTGTAGATAATATCGGGCGCAACCCGGCGGCTGCCGATTCTATCAGGGGAGTGCTTATTATCGCCCTGGCCTTGATCGAATCCCTGGTTATCTATGTGCTTTTAATCGACCTGATTCTTTATTTCGTCAAATGGGGTAATTATACCTATTAATCAGAAAAAAGATTTCTCAGGAGGGCTAATGCCCTGTTTTTTTAGGAATAATAGCAAATGCGCTTAAAAGAGATGCACATTCTGCAGAATATATGTAGTGCATTCAAGCAGTTCTTTAAAGAAGACGGCCTTGATAAATCCAGCGTTCTTGCTTTTTATTCCATCATTTCGACCCTTTTTTTATTAACCTTTTTCACTTTTTTATTCACCAAACTTTTGGGTAACCCCGATATTGCGCTCAAGAGTATGTATCCTTTTTCACCGGATTTTTTCTCGAAGATTTCCCCCGAAATATTTGAGAAGGCGGAAGAGATTTCTGCGAAATTAACGGAAATCGGGATTATGGGTATCCTGTTTTCCCTTCTCCTGAGCTTTTTTGTCATAAAGAAAATCGTTCAATATGTAAATGAAATGTTTGGTATCAGTCTCAAGGACAGGAAATCGGAAAAAGGATTCATTGTAAGACGGATCAGCGAGTTCGGTTTGTTATTCTTTATCGGCCTGCTGACAGTGGTTATCTTTCTATTTACCGGGTTTGTCTCAACACTGAAAAGTCTTTTCAAGAGAAACGATTTTATCGCCGCTCACATCAATCCCCAGTTTATCGAATCGGTGAACAACCTGATTCTTTTATACATCGCTCCATTCGTGGTAACCTTCCTACTTTTCTTTATCCTTTTCAAATGGATACCGGAAAAAAAAGTGTATATAAAAGGGGCGCTTATATCCGCCCTGATTTGTTCGGTACTATGGGAAATTCTTAAAAGACTTTACGGATATTACCTTGTGAATATCTCTCTGATCGGACCGGGACAGATAAAAGGTCCGATCATTGCGATCATCCTATTCGGATTCTGGATGGAATTTTCCATGGCCATCATGCTCTACGGAGCTAAATTAACCTCTATCTTCGATAAGGAAGCAAATGACAAAACTACAACAATTATGTGGGATCATAAAGGGCCAATTAAAGGGTAATCCCGAATTTGAAATCCAATCGGTGAACTCCCTGGAAAAGGCCGGTGAAGAGGAAATCGCTTTCGCCGCTAAAGACAATATAAAAATAGAAAATGTGAAAGCCGGCGCCTTGATCGTGGCAGAGGGCAGTAAGATCGATTATCCCAATTTAGTCTATGTGCAGGAACCTTATGCCGCCTTTGCTACATTATTGGAATATTTCTTTCCACGTCAGAGATTCAACGAGGTTATCGATAAGAATGCCTATATCTCCGATACGGCCTTTATCGGGAAAAATGTAAGCATCGGAGCCTTCAGCTGTGTCGGTGATTATGCGGAGATCGGTGATAACAGCGAGATTCATTCCGGTGTACAGGTTTACCGCAATGTAAAAATCGGCCAGAACTGTTTAATCTACGCCAATGTCGTGATACGGGAAGACGTAAAGATCGGCAGCAATGTAATAATTCAGCCCGGAGCAGTCATCGGGGCTGACGGCTTCGGTTTCACCAGGCTCAGTGACGGCACGCCGATAAAAATTCCCCAGAAAGGAAAAGTGGTTATCGGGGACTATTGTGAGATCGGAGCCAATAGCTGCATCGACCGGTCGACTATAGAAGAGACGGTGCTTGAGGATTATGTGAAGTTAGATAACTTAGTTCAAATCGGGCACAACGTTAAGGTCGGCCGCGGATCCGCTCTTTCCGGGCTTGTCGGGATTTCCGGTTCCGTCGAGATCGGAAAAAACGTAATTATGGGGGGGCAGGTCGGCGTTGCCGATCATGTGAAAATTGCCGACGGCGTAATGCTGGCAGGCAAAACCGGTGTTCACAAGGATATAAAAGAGAAGTGTATCATGGGTGGGTTTCCCCACCAGGAAATAAGAAAATGGTGGAAAAGCGTCGCCATTTTCATTAATCTTGAGAAATATATTGACAGGATTCGACTCCTGGAACAAAAAATAAAAAAATTGGAGGAAAAAGAAAAATGATTGGTATGAAAAGATCAAAAAAATTGTTTGTCCTGATTTCGCTGCTGCTGTCTTCATGCATTCTTTTTGCCGATGCCGAAATAAAATTTAAGGAAAAAGAAATCGATTTCGGAGAAATTGAGAGTGGGAAAACAGTGGATATTAAATATGAATTTGAAAACATCGGCGATAAACCGTTGATCATCAAGAATATTTCCACTTCCTGCGGTTGTACGGCCACGAAACTTGAAAAACGGGAGTACCAACCCGGTGAGAAAGGCGAAATTCCGACAAAATTCTTCTCCCGGGGCTACAATGGCAGAGTAATCAAAACCATAACCGTAACGACAAATGACCCGAAACATAAACACACCATGTTGAAAATTAAAGGAGAAGTAAAATTAACAAAATTCGCATTAATTGAACTGCTCCCCGCTAAACTTCAATTCGAAACGGTCAACATCGGCGAAAAGTATACCCTGCAAATCACCATCAAAAACCCGGGCACCATCGAACTCAAGATAATCGAACTTATCCACGCCCCGGAAATAAGTCCCCAATTTCCCCGGAAAATAATCCCGGCCGGTGAAGAAGCCAAAATCAATATTGTTTTCACCCCCATGGAACCGGGACGATTTTCATCATTCTTTAAGAT
>JAGLQA010000088.1 GCA_023137075.1 Candidatus Aminicenantota bacterium | reverse complement strand
CATTCTCTTTTATCATCTTTAAAATTAGTTGACAGAAAATAGATAAATGCTTATATTATAGACAGGAGAAAAAATGAGTGATACTTCAAACCTGTCGACCAAAAAAATCCGCACAATACTGATTTTTATTATCGCAATCACCGGGTTGCTGCCCATTCTTTTATACCGGTTCTCTATCGGTCGCGTGCCTTCGGTTTCAGTTACAGAGGCAGTGGCCGTTTTAAACAAAACCGGAACAAAAGCGATTCTCATAGATGTGCGATCCCCCGAATCTTTCCACCGTGAACATATAGATGGGTCGATAAATTGGCCGTTAAAAAAGATAAAGTCACTGCGACCGGGAGACTCATTACCGGAACATCTCAAAGACGCTTCCCTTTTTCTTATTTGCGAAGGTGGGATTTCCAGCGCCTTGGCGGCACAAAAACTAATAAATCTAAAACTAACCGATGATGTTGCCAGTGTTAACGGTGGACTCCAGGAATGGAAATCGGGCATCGGTGAGCCCTTCCCGGAAAAATTCAGTAAACTCAGGGTCAAATCCGGGGATGTGACTGATCTTCCTTTTAGAGAATCTTCTTTATTTGAACAGATCGCCCTTACTGTTGCTGCTTTCGGGATTAAACCGGTATATATGATCCTGAGCCTTCTGCTGGTATTCGTACTCATGCGATCAAGATTGCCCGACCTGGTTGCCCTGCGCTGGGGTTTGCTCGCCTTCTTTACCGGTGAAGCCTGCTGCGCCGTCAACTATCTCTTCTTTCATGAAAATTCTCTCCTGGTTGAATATCTCCATATGTTCGGGATGGTCCTGGCCTTTGGATTTACTACCTATGCCATTCTGGAGGCCATGGACATTCACCTGATCCATTACAGCGAAAAAGAAAAAAAATGCGCCGCCCTGTCACTGTGTGCCTCCTGCTACAAAAATAAGGATGTGGCATGCGGAATTGAGCGTATTTTCAAATTACTGATCCTGATTTTTATCTTTCTGTCCTGCCTGCCTCTCCTGGCCTTACCTTATCCGGCTTCTTATACCACAAGGATTTTGAAAACGCTATATCAAAGTATCCACCCGGCGATGTACCAGGTTTATGAAATACGGCTGGCGCCGATCATAGCTGTTATCCTCTTTATCATCGCCTTCATCGTCATCCAGGGTAAAGGAAAAACTCACTTTCATCTTGCCAGGATATTCTTCTGTTCGGGCATGGGTTTTTTAGGGTTCAGCCTGTTCCGCCTGATCCTCTTCTCAATGTACCGGGAAAACCTGGTCTGGTTCGCCTTCTGGGAAGAATTCACAGAACTTCTATACACGGCAGGTGCGGGATTCGTTATCCTGGTATTTTTTGATAGAATCCTGGAAAAAGACCGGAAAACCGGGCGGCATGGTGGAAAGGTATAGTAAACAACGATTCATTTCAGGTATACCGGCAATTTGTTTTTATTTGATCCACGCGGTTTACCTGTTTATCCGGGGAGAAGACCCGGGTAACCTGCTGTGGGCCTGCCACTTAGGCGCCATAGCCGTGGGATTCGGCTTGATTTTAAGGCTGCCAGCTCTCATCTCTACCGGGGTGTTATGGTTGGGATTGGGAAATATAATGTGGATGTTATACCTGTTCGGCAAAGGCGAATTCATCGTCACCTCGGTGTTAACCCACCTGGGGGGGATCATTATCGGGATAATAGGAGTTTATAAAACCGGTATGGTAAAATTATCCTGGCTTAGGGCCCTGGTGGGATTGGCAGCATTGCAGCATTTATGCCGCTGGATCACGCCGGCAGAGGAAAACGTGAACTTAGCATTCCGGGTCCACGAGGGCTGGGAAAAACTCTTCCCTTCTTACGGTTGGTACTTAGTGGTATTGTTGCTTTTAGCCGGGACATTGTTCTTCCTGATGGAACATGCTTTTAGATTACTAAGCAGCAGATCCCGAATTCGTAACGGCCGGTCTCATCCGAAGTAAGGTCCTTTATATTATTTTTATTATCTTTCCGGTTCTGGTCTGTCTACCTCCCGATATTTTGATAAAATGGGTCTTAAAAAATGGCGGTTCTTAAACACAATTATGATTAAGCTATTCATAACCGGCGCAAAAATTAGTAGTGCAGCGAGGGAAAATCTTCCGTCTCAAAGGCATTTAATAAACAAGAAAACTTAAAAATAGAATTCCTGAAACCATGACCGTAGGTTGACTAAATAGGGAAATTATACTAAAATAGTTCCATTAATCGCAGGAAGAAAATGCAAGAGTTAGTAAAAAAAATAAAAGAGCTTAAAGAGAAAAAAAATGCCGTCATACTGGCCCACAATTACCAGGTTGAGGAAGTACAGCAATTAGCCGATTACTTAGGAGATTCTCTTGAACTCAGCAAGCTGGCAGCCGGGGTTAAACACGATATCATTGTTTTTGCCGGGGTGAAGTTTATGGCGGAAACGGCAAAAATTTTATCACCGCAAAAAAAAGTACTGCTGCCTCGGCTCGATGCCGGGTGTCCCATGGCCGATATGATTACGGTTGAGGAACTGAGAGAGCTGAAACAGGAGCACCCGCGGGCAAAGGTTGTCACTTATGTGAATTCCACGGTCGAAATAAAGGCGGAGAGCGATGCCTGCTGCACCTCGGCCAACGCCGTAAAAGTCGTGGGCAGTATCGATGCCCGGGAAATTATTTTTATCCCGGACCGGAATTTAGGCAGCTATGTTCAGAAGATATTGGGCGATAAGAAAACGCTCATTCTGTATGAAGGATACTGTTATGTTCATGACAGGATAAAAAAAGAAGAGATCGAGGCGATGAAAAAATTGTATCCGGGGGCAAAAGTCGTGGTTCACCCTGAGGCGAGAATGGACGTGATCGACCTGGCGGACGAAGTGTTATCCACCAGCGGTATGTTAAGATTTACGGCCGATTCCCCGGACAAACAATTTGTCATCGGAACCGAGCAGGGGCTAATCGAAAGAATGAAACGGGAAAATCCCGGTAAGGAATTTTATCCTCCCCTGAAACCTAAAATCTGTTCAAATATGAAAAAAACGGGCTTACAGGATATTGCCAATGCCTTAGAATACGATCAGTATGAGATTGTGATCGAAGAATCGATTTCACGCAAGGCCGTTAAGGCATTGGATGAAATGTTGAAATATATTTAAAGGAGATAAAAAATGGATCTGAAAGAAAGAGTAAATACAGTCATAGAGAAAGTCAGGCCATCGCTCGAAGCCGATGGCGGCGGTATCGAATTGGTCGATGTCCTCGATGACGAAAAAGTGGTCCTGGTCAATTTAACCGGCGCCTGCCACGGCTGTCCCATGAGCACTATGACAATAAAGGGATTTGTCGAAAAGACCATTAAAGACGAAATACCGGAAATAAACGAAGTTCGCCTGGCAAACTAAATTACCTGCCGCACCATACCTGCTATTAATTATCTCTTCGTGCTTGATCTTAATATAGGAGTCAACAATTCTTTCTTACCTTTAGCGGCCTTCGGCTCCAATTGTATGATAAGAGAAGCGCTGTGAAGGGAATTGGAACCGGCATAGTAGCTTTCAATACTCTTTTTCGGTTCACCGGGAATGGCGGCCAGGGCATAGCAGAAATTGTCTAAACCGGTATTCTGACCTTGCTGCACCACCTGCTGAAAAACCTCGAAGCCCTCTCCCGCACCCAATTGCTCCCTGAAAAATTCATAGAACCTTCCGGAGGGAAAGCAGGTGACACCCATGTTCCCGGAGACAAAGAGCCAGATGTAACTTGAATTGTTATAGTCCTGCAATTCTAAGGGGAGCGTCGCGGGCGGCGTGACACTGTTCACCGTATACTCTTTGACCACTTGCCCGGAACTGCGGTCAATCACCACAAAAAAATAAAAAGAGGGGGGTAGTTCCACCGGTTTATAGGCAGTCCCCCCGATATTAATTCCGGTGTCTCTTATTTGCTTGAAAACCGTACTATTCAATGTTACGTTGTATGTTTTTAATTCCGCCATGCTACTTTTCCTCTTCTATATGATATTAACTTAAGAAATATATTATACCAAAAAAAAAAATAATTACCAATTTTACCAAAAAAATCCGGTACTTCTAATCTTTTTTCGGAGGGATGTGCCTCATGGCTCTTTCGGCCATGGCTGTAATCGTTAAACCGGGATTAACCCCTAAGTTGGCCGGAATTGCCGAAGCATCGACCACGAACATATTCTTGTATCCGAAAACACGATGGCACTTATCGATAACACCTGAATCCCGGTCTTTGCCCATAATACATCCCCCCAGGATATGAGCCGTCATCGGAATATTTAATATGGCCTCATTGATACCATTCTGGGGAAGTCCATCCATTTGCTTTGCCAGCGCTCTGCCGGTTTCATTTGCTTCGGGAATGTAATTCGGTATCTTCATGCCTTCGTTTTTTGATGCCGTTCTTTTCCTGAATAACGACCACCAGCGCAGTTTACGAGATAAGGTCAGGTGATTATCTATGGTTTGCATGACGAGTAAAATAACGGACCGTTTTGCCTTGCCAAAAGGCCAGAGGGTACGAACGGTGCGGATAGGATGAGCCAGGCATGTGCCGATGTACTTGATGAAACGCGGCATTTTAGTGCCGCCGTCCACCATGGGCACTCCCAACATCAGCATTAAATCCGAACCGGCCGGGTAGCGAACCAATTCGATATGCGTGTTGTCATTAACGTACAACCCGGATGTGATGGCTATCCCCCGGCTGTAAACCGCGCTGCTTTTTTTTGCCGTTACACCGCCTAAGGTTTCACTATTGGTGCGCACTATATGCCCCAATCTATCCGACAGGTCGGGCAAAACGCCCTTTTCCCGGCATTTCATCAGCAATTCCAGGGTTCCGATTACTCCGGCGGCAAAAACCACACCCCTGGCCCGGAACCGCTTTTTGCGTTTGAATAGGAAGTCCGTTACTTTTTGGGAGGTTACCACGTACTCACCGTTTTCTTCCTGCCCGACCTCAATCACCTTATGCTCAGGAACGATTTCGGCGCCGGCCTGTTCCGCAAGGTAGAGATAGTTTCGATCCAGGGAATTTTTGCCGCCGTCACGACAGCCGACCATACAATGCCCGGTTTTTGTACACCCGGTTCGTTCGGGGCCTTTTCCGCCGAAAAAGGGATCCGGCACCGTGACGCCGGGTTCGCCGAAAAAAACACCCACTTCCGCGGCCTTAAAATGGGCTTCCCGTCCTATCTCTTTACCGTAATCACGAAGCATTTCATCGGCTTTGTAGAGTTCCGGGTTGGTGGTTACTCCCAACATTTGTTTCGCGGTATCATAAAAAGGCTTCAATTCCGATTCCCAATCAACCGCTTCCAGATCGATCCAGCCCTTTTCTTTAAAAAAAACCGGCGGCGGGACCAGCAGGGTATTGCCGTAAACCAGGCTGCCCCCGCCCACACCGCTGCCTCCGAGGATGAGCACATCATTTAACAAATAAAACCGCTGGATGCCGTAACAGAAAAATTGCGGCGCCCATAAAAACTTCCTGATATTCCAGCTTGTTTTCGGAAAGTCCCGGGCAGAAAACCGTTTCCCACTTTCAATTACGCAAACTTTGTAACCTTTTTCGGTTAATCGATGGGCCGCGACGCTCCCGCCGAAACCCGAACCGATGATAATATAATCGTAGATCATAGGGCCTCCCGGTATCATAAAAAAATTATCATAATCATTTTACCCGAAAAAGTCAATCATCCTGTTCACAGGCAACTCCATAAATGTCCTGGAAAGAGGACATTTTTGCCCGCTAAACCCGGCATCAAAGTTGCTGTATTAAAACAGGAGGATAAAATGAAAAAAATATTTGTTAGTCTACTCATTGTCTGGATGTCTGTTTCCTTCGCCTCTATATTAAATAGTGTCGACCTCAGGGATTATGGGAAAAATTCCGAACGCATATATAAGAGCCGCTACACTCCTCGTGACAGCAAGAGATACCGGGGCCGGGAAGTCAGGCGGGTGGCGCCGTATAAATATAAAATTCCGCGGTATATTTCCCGTAGAGATTTAAGGCGAATCAGGCGTTATGAGCGAAAAATCGCCAAATATAAATGGCGCATATCTCATATGCCCATGAGCCGCTACCGCTATCGGCGCTACGTCAGGAAAATAGAAAAATACCGTTACAAAATCGACCGTATTTTACAGCGTTACCGGTATTATCGCCGC
>JAGLQA010000879.1 GCA_023137075.1 Candidatus Aminicenantota bacterium | reverse complement strand
AAAGGAATGGCTGAATAAATGGCTGGTCAAAGTCAGGTTAGTAGATTTCAAAAAAAAATTGTTCTGGATTGCCGCAAATGGTATATGTATTTCTCCTCAGTCCCGCTATGCAAAACAACTGGCTGAGTCAGGCATCCCAATGCCTAAAAAAGTAACCCCATACCTGGACACCGAAGTTGAATATTTTTAAGAAAAAACATGATGATATCGAAATCTAAAGCTTACCGGTCAGGAACAAATCCCCTCTATCAGGTCTACTCAATCATGGTCTGCTGTTCATTTTCCGGATTGAATCGTTATTTAATTTAGAGCCTGAAGCGATAGGTGAATTTGAGCAGAAAGATATTGTCTCCGGGCGCAGCAAATAGATCTCCAATATCCCGTCCAAAACTCAACTCCCCGGGATGATTGTAATCGGCCCTGTTCTGGGTCCAGACAAAATAAAATGTCGAACCGGGCCGGTACTCCCACCTGAGTACAACGGTGCCCCGTAAGGATTTGTAATTAAAATCGGGATTGGCAAAAGAAAAGGGCGCTGCCGGGCCTGGACCATCGGGATCCGCCTGGTAAGTCCCATCCCTGTAGGAAATGTCGGCTTGTCCCCGGTCAAAAAAGTTAAAGTCAAAGGTATTTGGAGCAGACAACTCCTTGAAACCAAAATAATCCCCTACCGCTATATAGGGTTGAATATAAGCCTGAAAGCTCAGCCTGGGAGTAAATGTCCAGTTCACGCGTATTTCGATGGGAATAACCTCCTGGATAATATCGGAAAATATATACCGTACCCCGAAGGTTTCAACCTTCAGCGAATCTTCCACTCTCGTAACCCATTGAAAGGTTGAATGCCTGAAATAGTAACCGGGAATTACAGATATACTGAAATTACTTTTCGGTTTCCAGCGAAGGCCGCAGTAGATCGACCAGTTTTTAGCGCCGTTAGGGTGGGTGCGGTAATGACCATCCAACGAAAGGATCAGGGATTTTCGATTGTCGGAAGAAATGCTACAGCTCACATCCTGGCCGGAAAGATAAATTGCCATGGGACCGCCGCGCGTAAAATAATGGGATAATTTTTCCGGCTCATAGCTGAAAGTCAAACCGGCATTCCAATAATTCAGGAATTGGGCCTGCCCGACCAGGTAATAGGTCTCCCCGATCCGAGTGCCGCCAAAATCATAGTTGCGATAATTGGCAAAGGTGAGCTGCCAACGGCGAAAAATTTTGCCGGGGTGAAACACCTGGTAACCGAATTCCAAATGCCCGTTAATCGTGTCGCCGCGGTGGTGGAAACCGATCTCATTGGCTTCAAAACCGGGAGAGATGGCGCCACAAGCAGCATTAAGCACCAGTTTTCCTTTCTGTTTATTAAAAAAAATACGGCCGGCCCAACCGGTCATAGATGTGGCGGTTTCATCCATTGACAAATAGTCGGCATCGGGCCGCTGGAAATAGTGCAGCGGTGACTGCTGCAGTTCCGTAACAGCGGTTTCACTGCCCGTTACCTTCGTGGTGCTGAACCAGCCGGAAACCACCCATGCTTTATCGCGGTCTAAGAAGGTCCAGCCGTCGATTCCCAAAGCAAGAGCGTTTTTAAGGAAAAAATCAGAAAGGTTCTCCGAATCGAGGTGCCGGTTGACCGTAGTCGCTATCATTCCCAAGCCCTGCCGCCCCTGGTGAAACTCTTTTTGCAACCTGATTATACCATAATGGGTGAAAGGTTCCACCTCCTCAAAAAGACGCTCTCCAGCCACATCGATTTCCGCGCACTCACGCTGGGTCAGGGCAGATAGAATTCCCACATTTAACCCGTTCCCGATTTTCCCGGTCACCTTGGCCGCGCCGAGGATGGTTGTCCACTCCGGGTATTTTACGTATCCCTCCGTACCGGCAAGGCCCCGCGGTGAACGGCCGATACGGCGGCTGTAAAACAACCCCGGTGTTTGCCAGCCGAAACTCCTCATCCGGTTAACGCCCCCTTCGCCAAACCGGAATATGCCGGCTCCTTCTATAAAAAAAGGTCGTTTTTCCGCGTAATAGGTTTCCCTGTCACTGATATTGATCACAGCCGGGTCCACTTCCACCTGGCCGAAGTCCGGGTTAATCGTTGCGTCTAAAGTCAGATTACTCCGCAGCCCCAACTTCATATCAATACCACCATTAAAAAAAAAATCGCTCCCCGTTTCGAAAGGATTCCCCGGTTCGGAAGGAGCAAGCGCGAGTTTGCTCATCCCATAGGGAGCCAGGTCAACCTTACTGCCGGGATCAATATTCCTGAGTCCCACCAACAAGCGGAAACGGGAGACATAACCGCTGTCTTCTTTGGCAACCCAGGCCAGCATATTTTCCTCATTTTTTCGTTTGATGATACGGTGAAAATTGACTCCCCAGGTATAGGTATCTTTTTTCTTAAACCGCAATTGGTGGAAGGGGATACTCATTTCCACCGTCCAGCCGGAGTCGGTGATTCGTGCCTTGCTCTCCCAGACGCCATCCCAGGTCAGATCCTCCTGTTCGTCATTATAGAGCATCCAATCGCAAATCGAACCGGCAGGATTTACGGCAAATTTATAACCGCTGCGCCGGTCAAGATAGGGATCCACGCTGAATATGAACCAGTCGGAATCTACAAAATCATCCCGTCTTCCCAGGCGGGCGGCGATTTTATCCGGCTGCGAATCACTGAGCCGCGCGGCCACGTACAGGAAATTCCTGTCAAAAGCGATAAGGACTTCGGTCTTTTCCGTGGGCCGGCCGCCATCCTCCGGTTCGGACTGGGTGAAATGCGAATTCCCCGGTATCTTCCATACCGCTTCTTTAAGCCGGCCGTCAACCCGGATGGCACTTTCCGTAAACCTGGCTAAAATCCCTTCAGGGAATCTATCCTGGCTCGCATAACAATTAAAAAAAAGAACAATCACCAAAACCGGGAAAAGAATTTTTTTTAAATGATTCATCGTATCTCTACTGTATTTAAGACTATCTTTAAATTAAAGAACCTCGAAGATGAGGTTGAAACAATTTGGTGACAATCCATCAACTGAATATGATGTAAATTTTCTAAACCCGATTATACCCCGGGAAACCTTAAATTTCAAATTCCGATTCCACGGAAAAAATCCTTGAGCAAGATGGGGAACGATCATAAGGGATAGAAGTTAACCACGACAAAACGAAAACGCACAGAAAACGGAGTTAAACGAAAACGTTTGGATGATATGTATTTCGAACCGGTGGAGAAAATAATACCTCCGTTTTGATGGGCCGTGTCCGTATAATATAATAGTGTTGCAGCAAAAAACCATTCAATTTAACAAGGAAGTAAATTATGGCTAAATGGCACAAATTATTTTTCTCGAAGGTACTGGCATTGTTGTTGAGTTTTTTACTCTTTAACGGAAATTTTCAGCTTTACTCGGACCGTTCCGCCGGGAATTTGGGAAACCACAATCAAGTAG
>JAGLQA010000878.1 GCA_023137075.1 Candidatus Aminicenantota bacterium | reverse complement strand
GCTTCAGGTCGAATAAAGGTTGACAAAAACAATAGAATGCTGCATATTAAAAGCGGAGGTTAAAAATGAATTTTGCCAGAAAGATAGTAGATGCTGAAAAATTGATTGGCATTATCGAATTACCCGCAGATTTTAAAAAAAAACAGGTTGAAATCATAGTTCTTCCTCCCCATCAACCACTGAAACGAAAAAATAAGAAAAAACACAAAAGTAGTTTTATCGATGAACTAATCAGGAATCCCATAAAAACAGATAACTTTGTCCCCCTTTCACGAAAAGAGATTTATGAGAGGTAATGTGTTTATCGATTCGAATATATGGCTTTACTCATTCATCAAAGACGCAGAGGGGAAACATCAAATTGCCGCCAGATTAATTCAAGAAAATAAACAAAGAATTGCAATAAGCCTCCAGGTTATTAATGAAGTATCTATAAACTTAATAAAGAAAGCAAATTTCAAAGAAGAGAAAATTGAGAAATTAATAAATAGTTTTTATGAGGATTACAGGATTATCGATCAAGATAAAGATGTGTTGACGAATGCATCAAAACTGAGAAATGCTCTCTCTCTATCATTCTGGGATTCCCTCATTGTTTCAACAGCCTTGAAGGGTGAATGCAACCTTTTTTTTTCAGAGGATATGCAGCACAATCAAGTAATTGAAAATAACCTGAAAATAGTAAATCCGTTTAAATAACTCTCAAGGGAAAAACCTCGGGATTAAGAAAGACCAGGCACCGGTTAGATTTTTATCGCCTGTTCGGGTAAAATGAAAACTCGTGATTGATGGTCTTAAAGATATAGTCCTGCCATTTCAAGGCGCTTTCATCCGGGAACGTGAGCTGGTACAGAATCCCCCGGCTTCCATTGTATATTTGCAGTTTATAGTTACTCTCAATCGTTATGGACGTGATATCTTTTAAATCGATATGAAGACGGTTATGAGCATTGCGCAAAAATAAGGATTCGTTCGACAGGAATAATACTCCTTTAAATAACTTTACCAACCTATTATTTCTCTCTTTATAAACAAAAACCTTACGACACCCGGCAAGGAAATTTCCTTTTAAATCATCCGGGATGATTATGCCTGTATTTTCCCCTGGAGAAACCGGTTTAATATCTTTTTCTTGAATTTTAATTTTGTTATACAAAGAGTCGATGGATTCGTTCACCTTTGTGCTGCCGTCGTGATATTCTATCGTGTAATCAGGCGAAATAGAAAAAACAGTCCGGCAATTATCACATTCAAAACTGGTGTTTGAGATAATGCTCATCGGTTCAAAAGAGCGGCATATAGGGCACCTGTAAATAACGATGCGAATGTCTTGCGCCATTTTTGCGGATTTACACAACCGGCCGGCGTCATCCGGTTCGATCATTTTTTTTATTTGTTCTTCAATCTTCTCTAAAGGCAAATCTTCAGCGATGTGATATGGCTTTTGGATTGTTATCGACACATTTGCCCGGCGAATATTTCTTCCCCACCTGGGCCAGGCAGCATAATTGCCTTCCAGCTTCAACGGTAGAACCGGGATGTGGCGAAACTCTCTCAGTAGTTTCAGTACTTCCGGTTTGAATGTGCCTATACGCCCGGTCCAGGATCGTTCTCCTTCCGGGAAAATACCAATCACGGCGTCCCGGTCTATCAACTCGATTATTTTTTTTACCGAGGCGGTGTCGTGGCAATACCGCTGCTTCGGTATACAGTGAAGTTTTTTAAAGATAAAACGCGAAAAGGGATTGCGAAAAATTTCAAAAGTTGCCACAAAATGAACCGGTCTATTGACAATTTTTATTAAAAAAAAGGGATCAAAATAATTTCGATGTGAAGAGACAAGGAAAAAGGGCGAGTCAGCCGGGATATTCTCCTTATTTAAAATTTTTAGAGAGAACATCAGTTTGAAGGGGAGATGTTCCAGGGCCCTTAAAAAGTGGATCAGCCGGGGGACAATCAATGATGTTGTGCTCCGGTAGTATTTGAATTTCTCTCCATATCTAATAATTAGTTTCTTCTCTTCGATCTTGATATAAACCGTTTCGATTACGATTAATAGTGGTAAAATGATGGCCAACATGCTGCCGGATCCGGTTATAAATGCGAAGCCAAGGAAAAAAAGGGTAAAAAACAGGTATACCGGATGCCGCCAGATTGCATAGACTCCTTTTTGCGCTAATTTCTCCGGCGGCAAGGCTGAGATAGGCAGCCCGTGACCGTATTTTTTTAACTGGAATATGGATAGAAACAGCATGACGGTTGAAAACAGGGCAATGATACTTCCCGCAAAAAGCCATAGATACGAAAAAGGAATTGTTAAATGAAATTTATTATCGAGTAGAGAAGCAGAATAAATGATGGCCCAGGGAAGGATAATCCAAAAAAGTAAAAAATAGGATAAAATAATCACGATTTTTTTTACCCTTGCTTTATTCATCATTTTTTTCCTGTTGATACCGTTTCATTATACCATGCCGTGGTCGCTTATGCCACGCAGATGTAAGTGTTCAGTTTTGGGAAATGAATTGGAAATT
>JAGLQA010000877.1 GCA_023137075.1 Candidatus Aminicenantota bacterium | reverse complement strand
TCGAAGGCAAGAAGTTTTATTGGGAGGCAAAATATCAGAAGAGCAACAAAGCCCTGGAGAAAGCGGTAAAGCATGACCCCAAATTTACCATGGCCTACCGGAGAATGGCTATCAATTATGGATACCTTGGGCAACTAAAGCAGAAGAAAGAGTACAATCTCAAGGCCCTGGAACTGATTGATAGGGTGTCGGAAAGGGAACGCTACCTGATCCTGGGAGCAGCTTGTGAATTGGAAAACCCTCCCCAAAAATGTATAAAAAATCTTCAGGAGTTTCTTGAATATTATCCCGACGATGAACAAGGTAGAAGCTCTCTCGGGGCCATATATCGCAATCTTGAAATGTGGGAAGAGGCGGAAGGACAATTTTGGAATGTCCTTAAGCTAAACCACAAACATCAGATTACTTATTTTAACCTGGTCTATATTTACTTTGCCAGGGGTATGTATAGCGAAGCCAAAATTATTTTGCAAAAAAATAAAAATATATTTCCCATACTTGATCGTTATCACCGGTATATGGCACATATTTTTCTCTTTAATCGGGATTATAATCTTGCTCTTTTGGAAGTGGAAAAGGCCTTTGCCCAGGATCCCAAAAATGATGCTAATACTGAGTTAGAGGGTAATATCCGGCATATAAAAGGCGATTTCGGGAAAGCAGAAGATGCATACAAGGAACTCATCTCATCGACCAACCGGAATAGCCAGCCAAAAGGATGTTTATTAATGAGTAATTTATATTTACTCAATGGAAAATTTGAAAGATGCAAAGAAGAGGTCAATCTTGGTTTAAAGTTTTGCGAAAAATCCTCACTTGAAGAAGATAGGGCAGGTCTTTTATGTCATAAAGCTTATCTCAATCTACGGCTTAATGATAAAGAGGCGGCATTAACGGCCCTAAACGATGCTGTGAAGGCCATTGAAGAGTTAGGCTTTATGGATTATTATTCCATTACTATTAAAAAGTTTGCCGTACACCTCAAGGGATGGTCTTACCTGCAAATGAACAAAATGAAGGAGGCAAAAGATACGGCAAATCAATTGGACCGTCTGATTAGGGATACCGGCAATTTAAAACAAAGGAGATTATACTATCGTTTAATGGGATTGATTTGTGCAAAAGAAGGGGAAATCAAAAAAGCCATCGGATATTTTGAAAAGGCAATACCTCTGCTGTCTTACCAGGTAAACGACTGGGATAACAGGGCTTTTTATCTTGCTCCCCTTGCCTCTGCCTATTATAGAATCAAAAATTTTGAGAAAGCAAAAGAATTATATAAGGAAATTCAATCTCTAACGATGGGAAGACTCAGGTGGGGCGATATTTATACCCGGAGCTTTTATCGGCTTGGTAAGATATATCAGTATATGGGCAAGGCAAGAGAGGCAAAAGACAATTATATAGAGTTTCTCAGGTTGTGGAAGGACGCTGACTCCGGGATGTCGGAAATAGAAGATGTACAAAAACAACTGACGTTAATTCGATAAGGCAGTAAACAGTTATTTGATTTTATCTTTTACTATTACCTGGGAATTTTCGGATTGTCAGCCGAACATCCGGCCACTTTCTCAGTCTCCATTAACATTATTTTGGGAATTTTCGGGTTGTCAGCCGAACATCCGGTCCCTTTCTCAGTCTCCATTAACATTATTTTGGGAATTTGCGGGTTGTCAGCCGAACATCCGGCCACTTTCTCAGTCTCTATTGACATTATTTTCGGATATTTCGGATTTTCATCCGTACATCCAGCCAATATCTCACGATTAGTGCTGAATAGATAGCGCAGGGAATCTAAAGAATCCTGGGCTCTCTTTTTGTTTCCCGAAAACCTCTCCCAGTCCATGGGCCCTGTTTTTTTGGCAGGCGCCCCATCGAGGAACGTCCCTATCTCTCCCAACAACGCGTGGACATTTGTTACTCTCTCTTCTTGAAACATGTTATTCTCCTTATAATTTAGTATATAGTTTTAATGAGCTTTTGTACTGTCCTAATAATATAAAATATAAGTAATAAAAAAAATTTAATTTTATTGTGCTATTCATTCTTATCTTTACTTTGCATCCACTTAAACCAAAATTTCCCCATCTTCCATCATTTACCCAAGAGAGTAGTATAATATAAAAACTTACTTTTGTCAACTATGCACATT
>JAGLQA010000876.1 GCA_023137075.1 Candidatus Aminicenantota bacterium | reverse complement strand
GGGCTGTTAGGCCCCAATGGAGCGGGCAAAACCACAACGTTGAAAATTCTTTCCGGTTTACTTCTCTTCGACAGCGGCGAAATCCGGATTAAGGGAGAGCTGTATCACCGGGACAATGCCGAACTAAAACGGTCAATCGCCTATGTGCCGGATGAGCCTTTTGTCTATGAAAAATTGACCGGCGAAGAGCATCTGCACTTTTATGCCGACCTCTACAAGGTGTCCGGTTCTGTTAGGCAGGAGAAATTCGACTTTTTTTTTAAACACTTTGAGTTTGAATCTTACCGGCATGAACCGGTAGAGACCTACTCTGCCGGCACCCGGCAGAAATTATTGTTATCCCAGGCTTTTTTGGTGGAGCCGGAAATTTTGCTGCTGGATGAACCTTTATCGTCGATCGACCCGTTGGTGGCAAGGAAGTTCAGGAATCATTTAAAAGAGATCGCCAAAAAAGGCACCGTTGTTTTGTTGGCCACCCACATCTTATCCTTAGCCCAGGAGGTGAGCAGCCGGATCGGTATTATTATGAACGGGAATATCGCGGCAGAAGGAGACCTGTCCGAACTTTTAAAAATGTCCGCCGGCCAGAACTTAGAGGATTTTTATTTTAACACGGTTATGGCCTATGAAGAATCTGATTAGGCTCAAGATCAGGCAATTTTTGAACAGGGCGAAAAGCCTTGGTCTCCGGCAGTATCTCCTGTTTTTTCTTTTCGGGGTCGGTATTTTGTTTTTAATGAGCCTGTTTTTCATCAAGGTTTTCGGTTACATTTACCATGAGGAGGAGTTTCCCCTTTTCTTCAAATTATTCATCTGTGAAAAAATTTTACTGATGGTTTTTTTATCTCTCTTTTCCATGCTGGTTTTATCCGCGTTGATATCCACATTAAACATCTTTTTCCTCTCCAAAGATTTACGCCTCTTATTTTCTTCGCCCCTCAAAACCGGAACGATTTTTTCCTGGAAGAGTATCGAGGTGGGGATTAACAGCGGCATAATGGTTTTATTATTTTCCTTGCCGGTGCTTTTCTCTTACTGCTATTATTTTGCCCCGGGTTTTTGGGATATTGCGGGTATTGTATTTTTCTTTTTTTTATATACCTTCAGCGGTGTGATAATCGGCATATTGATCGGCCTAATAATACCGGCCCTTTTCTCCGTCAAAAGGCTGCAGCCCGTGCTTGCTTTAGTTGCCATATTACTTATATCGTCTATCGTTATTTTTTTAAGGCTGCTGAAACCGGAACAATTCGGTAACCCGGATGTGATCAACAATATGGTTAACTTTATGGCCAACTTTGATGTCAGCCTGTTTTCTTATTTCCCCTTTGCCTGGCTGTCGAAAGCCTTTACCCTGGTTGCCGGGGGAAATTATGGAGGATTAATCGAGGTAGGTGGGGCATTTTTTCTGATGCTTACGCTACTAGTTTCACTAACCTGGTTTTTGCAAAAGAAGTTCTATTTTCGATTATTCGACAAGCTCAACAAGAGCAGCAGGAGTAGACTGCATTCAGGTTGGAAAAAAACCTTCATAAAAGGCGAATATGGCGCCCTATTTAAAAAAGAGGTCAAGACCTTTATACGCACACCCGCCCAATGGTCGCAGTTGTTGATTATTGCCGCCATTATCGTGGTCTTCATCCTGAATATGCAAGGAATACCCATGCCCCACCCCTCCTTTAAAAATTTGATTTCCTACTTGAACTTAGGTATGGCCGCCTTCATTGTGGCCGGTTTGAACTCCCGCTTCAGTTTTACCACGATACCGATGGAGAGTCCCGGGTTGACTCACCTGTTTGCCTCCCCCTTGAAGAGAGGAAAAATATACAAATTCAAACTGATTTTTTTTGGAATTCCCCAGGTTTTAATCGGTTTCATTCTTTTTTTTACCGCCGACATATCGCTCCATCTCGATTCCTTTGCCCGCATAAGCGGTACGGTTTTTTTATTGCCGCTGCTGCCCTTTTTAACCGTGCTTGCCATATATTTCAGTCTGCGGATCCAGGAAGTAACCCCGCTGACGCCACAGCACCTGGTTGTTACCCGGAGTGGTATTTTATATATGCTCCTGAGTATGACTGCCATTGTGCTGAGCATGATCTATTTTATCCGTCCCCTTTTCATTTATTACTTCAATATATATAAAAAATCCCCGGTGCCCATGGCTGAGATCGCTGCCTGGTTCCTGGGTTTCTGCCTGATTTTCTCTGTCTTAACGGTTATTTTTTACAAAAAAAGTATCTCCCTGTGGCATAAATGGGAAATTTTGTGATTTCGCGAATCACATTGGTTACGATAACCGTGACGGTAACCGTTTTCGGATAGGGCAGCGTGTGGGGCGGTATAAAAGGAGCTTTTAACACCTATTACGCCTATGCCGTTGGCTTCCGCTCTATATGGGCCGCAAATGAGACAAACCTATCGTTTTTCGCTCTATTTTTGGCATCAAATGGGAAATTTTCAACGTTTTTTATAATGGGTTTGACTTCTCGGACGGCCTGGCAA
>JAGLQA010000875.1 GCA_023137075.1 Candidatus Aminicenantota bacterium | reverse complement strand
GAACTCCCCAGACCAACCGCTGTTCGCCGGTGTTAATCCGGGTAATCCGTAGGCTTCTTTTATTGTAAGGCATCCTGCAATTTTAGCAGTTTTATAATAGAGGCAGCTGCAATCAGGCCGCCGATGTAAGCTTCTTTTTTGAGGCGGTCTTTTATTTTTGAAAATTGCCTCCTGAGACGTTGGTCCAGGCCTTCTTCCTGTTCCTTGATCGGTTCATCCACGAAAATCTCGAATCGCACCCTTTCTTCTTTGATGGTTCGTTTTTCGACAAATGATGTCGGGTAGGAGAGAGAAATTGTCAAGCTGTAGGAGTATTCGTTCTCCGTAATGAATTTTCTTTCCAGGTTTTTCAGCCACACGGCAAAATCTTCCCCGATGTTGACAACCATAATCCCATTTTTCTCCAACCAATAGGTTGCCCCGATTTTTATTGCCGTAATCTCGCTCTTCTCAACAAATTTTGTCTTAATATCCACCGACACGGAAAAACCGACACTGCCCAAAAAAATCAAAACAAATAATAAAATTATTATTTTTTTCATTTATAATCCTTCCTCTCTTTCTCAGGTAAAATATGACATAATACCGGAACGGTTATATCCGGAATCAATACACGGTATAACGGAGTATTGCCGTATAATTCTCTTCCCCCGGATACTGTGCATAAATCTCCATAATTTTTTTTTCAGCAGTAACACGCCCCTCGAATATTCCTTTTCCTTCCTGTTTCAGATGGTTCCACTTCTTGCCGACAACCACAGCAGCCCGTTGAGCTCCCGACAGCTTTATCTTGAAAGTATAGTCTCTACCGCTTTTTAAATATCCCTTCAGGGGGCTGTATAGATAGACGTCTTTGATACTATAGCTCTTGAAGGTTTTAGGGTAACCGGCCCGATTATTCGGTTTTTTTACGTTTGCATATATTTTATATGAGACAATATCGCTGTACTGATTCTTGTCTGTTTTTTGTTTCCCGTATATCCGGAGTGTATACTCACCGGAATTTTTGAAAACCGCGGATACCATGAACTCTCCACCCGACACTCTCACCAGGGCAGTATCCGGAACCTCCTGTCCTCTTCTATTTACAACCTGTGCGGTCAAGGCAACCGACCGGATGTTCTTGAGTCGGACAACCAATCTTTCTTTTGTTCCTATTTTGACATTTTTATGGCTTAGATCATCGAGTGTAAATCCAAGTTTAAAAAAATGCGGGTTAAGTTTGATAAGGTCATCATACTGTTTAGTGGTAATCGCTTTCTCGAGAAATTGGAATTCAGGATTAGCAGGAAGGTGATTGGTTATAAAAAAATGGGGAGGAGTAAAGAAATAGAATTCTTCATAATTTTTCACAAACTTTCCCCTGGAATCCAGATGACCTGCTCCCCATGTCGAATCCACAAGTCGCCATTTACCGTTAATATTAACGGCATTCCAGGCGTGATTGGTTCTGTCCCCGATCCTATCACCGGCTCTATAACCGTACCCCTTTGCATACCCGT
>JAGLQA010000874.1 GCA_023137075.1 Candidatus Aminicenantota bacterium | reverse complement strand
GTGTGCCATAGATCGATGGTGTATTTGTAGATTTTATCTTTTTCCAACAACTCCGGCTTTTGAGTCGAATTCCGGAACCGGGATCTTATGGTTCCCCGGACCAGGGAAAAGTTCTCCCCTTTTTCATCCACATCTATCAAGGTCACAAACCAATCCGTATCAACCGCGGAGGTAGACGCGAATAACTCCGCCGAGACCGGACCGGCAATGGTTACCGGTTCCTCTAAGGGATCGGTTTGATAGACCAGGATATCTTTCCTCTGGGCCGTCACCTTGTTATGGTGGGCTTTCCACTTGTCTTCTTCTTCCGTTACATCTAAAACCTTCTCTTTCTCTTTTTTCTCTTCTTCTTCGGTTTTGAAATAAAAAGCGGGAAAGGGAGTCGGGTCACCGGGATCATAGGTATATTGATCGTATTTTTTCCCTTTTGCGTGAATACCCGGTAATAGTTTTCCATCACCTTTCGAGGTGTTGGCCCCTTTGACACTGCCCAGGTAAAAGGGAGTAAAAGTGGTTTCCGGCAGGGGGTAGGTGTTGGCCGTGAGCCATTTATTGGAAAACATGGTAAAAACCCGGACCAGGGGTTCTTCGACAATTTTGTTATCGATGCCCTTTAGCCAGTAGTCGAACCAGCGTAAGAACAGGGTTTGCAAATCGATGGCAGCCTCTTTGCCGAAATCATGGTCCCCGATACGCGAAGAAGATTGGGCGGTGTGCCCCCAGGGACCTACAATCATCTTGATATACTTGTTCTTTGATTTTTTCAGTTCTAAGTAATTTAGTTTCGTCCCGATGGCGTCGCCGTCGAACCAACCCGACTGCAAGAAAACCGGGATATCCAGGTCCTTCAGTTTATCCAAAAAATTGGCCTTCGTCCAATAATCGTTGTTCACATTATTCCGGATCCACTTTCTCCAATAGGGATTCTCCTTGCCGAATATCTCTTTATCCAAATCGATTACCGGCAGTTTTTTGAGTATTTTCTCATACTTGCGCTCACTGATTTTCTCGATAACACTACCGCTTATATCGGCGGTGGCCTCTGTTTCCAGGATCTCCGCCCACCAGATGGATCCCAAAATGAAAAAAGTACCGTACTCGTAGGGGATGTTGTAAAAGGGATCCGGGGGAGCCACATTGGGAATAATCGTGGTCAGGTGGGGCGGTTTTTGAGCCGCAGCCCAGAGCTGCACCCAGCCCACATAAGAACCGCCGATCATGCCCACCTTGCCGGTAGACCATTCCCGCGTGCCCAACCACTCGATGGTATCGTAACCGTCCTCCGCCTCGTTTACAAAGGGTTCCCAGGCGCCTTCGGATCCGAACCGGCCACGGCAGTCCTGGATCGCCGTGATGTATCCTCTGCGGGAGAAAAAGTTGCCGTCCAACTCTTGCATCTCCTTTTTATAAGGCGTCCTGATCAAAATAACCGGGGCTTTCTTTCCCGGTGCGTCGGGGATGTATAAATCCGTCGCCAGTTTTACCCCATCCCTCATGGGAATCTTAACCGTCTTTTTCACTATTTCATATTGGGGTTTGGAAAGCAGCGGGTCTTCCGAACGAATCTTTAATAAATCTTCGAAACCGTCCCGCACATAAGTTGCATACTGCACCGGCACGTTCATCATATAAATTTTAAAATCTTTATCTGCCCATATCCGGATAAGTATCCCCAAAAGGTCAAGATCAAAACGAAGGAATCCTTTATTCTTATTGTTGACTTTTCTCACCTCAGAACCTTTATATTCAAGTTCTATATCGATTATTTTTGCCGGGGCAAGAAAACAGGACAATTTTTGTTTTCCCTTCTTCTTGATATCATACTGCTTCAGCATGATACTTTCGAAGACCGGGCCGTAGTCATCCCAGATCAGGTGGTTGTTGGAAAGCTCAACGGAATAGGTTTTGTCCTTCACGGTGTATTCGGCTTTTCCGTCTATTCTCTTGACCGGTACGGTTTGGGTAGGCACTTTGATAATCATACTTTCCCAGAACCCGTTTTCATCCGATGTGATACTCATATTAAATTCAGCTTCCTGGCCGGACATGGATAGAATAAATTTCCGGGTGTAATTTCCATTTTCGTTCAATGAATATGTAATCGTACCAATCGGGCTGTCATTCTTAAAAATTTTGAATGTACCGCTTTCCGCGTTATGCGCAATACTTGCGGGAAGTACTTTTTCTTCTGCCCCGGATAATAAAAAACAACCGGTAAGCAAGAGAATTAAAAAAAGTTTTGTTTTCATTTTTTCTCCTTATTCGACGATAACGGCCGTCCCATAGGCCAGTATCTCGGCGGCGCTGCTCATCACGTAGGATGTAGAGAACCGGACATTCACCACCGCGTTGGCCCCCAATTGTTCGGCCTCTTCTTTCATCCGGTCTAAAGACTGTTCCCGTGATTCGGCGATCATCTTGGTATAATCGCTAATTTCACCGCCCACGACATTCTTGAGAGCTGCCATAAAGTCGTGCCCGACATGCCTGGCCCGGACCGTGTTCCCTTTTACCAGACCCAACGCTTTTCGTATCTTTTTGCCCGGCACAAAATCCGTATTCACGATAATCATCTTCGTATCTCCTTATATCTCTCTTTCTTCCTGAAAAAGAGCTGTTCCCGCAGGATAGAGACAAAAACAATAATGCCTCCTCCTAACAAGGCCAATATCCCGATCTTCAGGGCTAAGGGTTTGTCCGGGTCGGTCATCAATTGTTCCACCGCCTGGTACCCCCCCCAAAAAGCAAGGATAATGACTCCAAGGGAAAGAAAAATCCAGCCGATCCTTCTTTCTAATTTGTTATAAACCGAAGACCAGTAAACGTCCCAGGTATCTTTTGATGGCTTTCTTAATTCCATTTTATTGAGTACCTCCTCTAATTGATTTAATTCTTCGCATTCTTTTCTGCAGCCGGCACATTCCCGGAGATGCGCCTCAACCAAAAGGCTCTCTTTTTTATCCAGCTCGCCTTCAATGTAAGCGGCTATCAATGTTTTAATTTCTTCGTGCTTCATTGAAAAAGTCTCCCATTTTTGCCCGTAAATTTTTCTTGGAGTAATAGAGAGAGGACATGACGCTGCCTAAGGGTTTTTCCAATACCGCGGCAATCTCCCGGTAGGAAAGCCCCTGGAAGTAACGCAATGTCAGGATTTCCCGTTGTTCCAGGGGAAGCTTTTCGATTCCCTTCCACAATTCTATCTTTAACATTTCGTTTAGTTGAGGAGAAGCAGCGATATTGACATCCTCCAGCGGTATTTCATCTCTTTTTTTGTTCTTCCTGAGCCAATCCAAGCTTAGATTTTTGAGTATCCGGTAGAACCAGGGGAAAAAATCGCAGTCGGGCTTGAATTTCTTGATGTGCCGGAACGCCCTGATAAAGGCGTCCTGGGAAACGTCCAGGGCATCGGCCTCGCTTTTGACGAAACTATAGGCAATATAATAGGCTCGTTTCATGTATTTTTTTACGATCATCGAATAAGCTTCGCTGTCTCCTGACTTAACCAGTTCGATACACTCTTTTTCGCTCATTACTTGTTCATCCATTTCAAATTACTCATATCATAATACGAAAATATTTTCAAATTTATTCAATCTTTTTATTTTTTTTTCTTAATTGTGCTGCCCCCGGCGCAAGCAAAACAAAGAAGAAATTTATTCGTATATTAGTTATGAAAAAAGGAGGTTTATATATGAAAAAAAGAATCACCCATATTGCTGTTGTGTTAATTATCGTTTCGCTGCTCATTTCCCCGGCACTTTTTGCAAAAAAAGGAAGCAGCGTCAACTTGAAAGGTTTTGCCGGTTTTGTGGATAAAGTCAGGCAGGAATGGAAGGTTCCCGGCTGCGCCGTGGCCATCGTCAAGGATGGCAAGGTGGTTTTTGCTCGCGGCTTCGGTTACCGGGATGTGGAAAAGAAACTACCGGTTACGGCCAATACCCTTTTTGCCATCGGTTCCTGCTCCAAGGCTTTTACCGCCACCATATTGGGGATACTATCGGACGAAGGAAAATTGGACTGGGATAAACCGGTTCGGGACTACCTGCCCGGTTTTAAGCTGCAGGATACGGCGGCCTCCCGGCTAATGACAACGGTGGACTTAGTAACCCACCGCTGCGGACTGCCCAGGCACGACGCGGTGTGGTACAATTCCCCGGCCTCCCGACTGGAAATAATCCAGCGCTTACCTTACTTAGAACCCAGCGAAAGCTTTCGGTCCACTTTCCAGTACAATAACCTGATGTTTATGACTGCCGGTTACATGGCCGGTAAAATCGCCGGCACTTCCTGGGAGGATCTGGTACGGAAAAAAATATTCGATCCCCTGGGTATGAAGACCAGCAATTTTTCGGTGACGTATTCTCAGAAAGCGGTTGATTTCTCCCTGCCCTACTCTAAACGGGATGAAAAAATAGTGGAAATTCCCTTCCGCAATATCGACACCATCGGTCCTGCCGGCTGCATCAACTCAAGCGTCTCCGAAATGGCCAATTGGCTTATCCTCAACCTGAATGAAGGGAAATTCGAGGACAAACAGGTCATATCGAAAGAAAACCTGCAAAAGATTCATACGCCGCAGATGGTGACCGGTGCGACACTCAGCCGGTACAAAGAACTCTTTTATAATTTTTACGGCATGGGGTGGAGCATAACCGCTTACCGGGGCCACCCGGTGGTCACCCACGGAGGCGGCATCGACGGTTTTATCTCACAAGTGGCTTTCCTGCCCCGGGATAATGCCGGTGTAGTCGTCCTCACTAACAGCGACGACGGCGGCGGCAATCTCACGACCATCTTAGCTTTCAATGCGTATGACCGTATCTTAAGAATGTCCACGGTTCCCTGGAATGACCGTATCAGGAAACGGCTAGAAGAGGGGAAGAAAAAGGCGGAAGAAGCCAATAAGAAAAAGAAAGACGCCCTGGTGGCCGGCACCGGATTTTCTCATAAATTAGGTGATTACGTTGGAGACTACGAGAATCCCGGGTACGGCATCCTCAGCGTAAAAAAGGAAGGTGACCGTTTATCGGCAGTGTATAATGATCTCCATTTTAAGGTTGAACATCACCATTATGATATTTTTGAGCTTACCTCGATTGCTTTCCAGGAACGAAAAATGAAAGCAACCTTTCACACCGATGTAAGAGGAAATATCAACCGGGTAGCCATCCCCATGCAGGATGGAGTGAAAGATATCGTCTTTACCCTGATGCCGGAAAAAAAGATGCGGAACAAAACCTTCCTGCAGCAATTTGTGGGAGAATATGACATTCAAGGCATGATTGCCACAATTTCCCTGAGGGGCGACACCACCCTTATAATAACTATTACCGGCCAACCGCCCTATGAATTGATTCCTTTCAAAGGCACTGAGTTCAACATTAAGAATCTCGACGGTTTCTCCATAAAATTTATTCTCGATGATTCCGGTAAGGTAACCGGCCTGGAATCCCATCAGCCGAACGGCGTCTTTCCTGCCCCTAAGAAAAAATAAGCAATAAGAAAAACGGTGTTGTTATTGCCGAACTCTCAGTTGTAATTTTTTAAGCTGCTCCCGGAGCCGGATGGCTTCTTCAAAATCAAGCCGGTCTGCCGCTTTCCTCATCTCCATCTCGGTTTCGATGATCATCCCGGGAATATTCTTCTTAGGGATATGTTTGGTGTCCTTTACATCGACCACCTTCTCCTTGATTGCTTTTTTGATGGTCTCGGGCACAATATTGTGCTTTTCATTGTATGCCAATTGCAGTTTGCGTCTTCTCTCCGTTTCTGTAAGGGCCTGCTTCATGGAATCGGTTAAACGGTCGGCGTACATTACCACTTTCGAGTTTATGTTTCGCGCGGCTCTTCCGATAATCTGGATCAAGCTCCTGGCGTCCCTGAGGAATCCCTCCTTATCGGCATCGAGAATCCCGATGAATCCCACCTCCGGGATATCCAATCCCTCCCGTAACAGGTTGATGCCGACCAATACATTAAACTCCCCCAACCGAAGTTGGCGGATGATCTCCGTTCGTTCTAAGGTGTCGATATCGGAGTGTAAATACCTGGTTTTAATGTTCTTTTCTGCCAGGTATTCGGTCAATTCTTCAGCCAATCGTTTAGTCAGTGTCGTCACTAATACCCGGTCGCCCTGTTTTATCGTACTGTTAATCTCCCTGACCAGGTCTTCTACCTGGCCTTTGATCGGCCGGGTGAAAACCTGCGGATCTATTAACCCGGTAGGCCTGATGATCTGCTCAACGATCGCTGTCGATACTTCCCACTCATAAGGGCCGGGAGTGGCGGAGGTAAAAATCGCCTGCTGTTTTTTCATAAACCCCTCGAATTCGCTGAATTTCAGGGGGCGATTGTCAAGGGCGGTGGGCAGGCGGAAACCGTAATCCACCAGGTTTTTTTTCCGGGAATAATCTCCCCTATACATGCCGTGGAGCTGGGGAATGGTCTGATGGCTCTCGTCGATCACGATCAGGAAATCGTCCCCGAAGTAATCGAGCAGGCAGTAGGGTCTTTCGCCAATTTCCCGGCCGTCGAAGTAAATCGAGTAATTTTCGATCCCTTTACAGAAACCGGTTTCTTCGATCATCTCGATATCGTAGAGGGTTCGCTGCTTCAGGCGGTGGGCCTCGACCATGTCCAATTGGGACAGCCGTTTATCAAGATCTTCTTTGATGCGTTCAACCGCGCGGCCCATGGTCTCTTCCGGGATAACGAAGTGCCTGGCCGGATAGATATATAGATATTTCAACTCTTCTTTGGGTTTACCGGTTATTTTATCGATTTCCAATAAGCGTTCTATTTCATCTCCGAACATTTCTATGCGTATTATGTTGTTGTAATACCCGGGAATGAAATCGATGGTGTCTCCTTTTACCCGGAAACGGCCCGGCATCAATTCCAATTCATTCCGTTCATATTGGCTGCGGATCAAATTTCGCATAATCTCTTTTCTTGAAATTTCCTGGCCCACGCTTAGTTCAAATCCCATGCCCATATAGTCCTTAGGGTTTCCCACGCTGTAGATGCAGGATACGGTCGCCACCACAATAACATCTTTCCCGGAAGCCAAAGACGCCGCTGCTGCCAAACGCATTTGCTCAATTTTCGGATTAACCAGGGTATCCTTTTCGATATATTGATCTCTCTGGGGGATATAGGATTCTGGCTGGTAGTAATCGTAATAGGAGACGAAGTACTCCACCCGGTTTTGGGGAAAGAATTCGCTGAACTCGTTGTATAGTTGGGCTGCCAGTGTTTTGTTATGGGCAATCACCAGGGTTGGTTTCCCGGTATTTTCGATTACTTTAGCTACCGTGTAGGTTTTGCCCGAGCCGGTCACGCCCAACAGGGTCTGGAAATTATAATTTTTCTTTAGGCCGGAGGTCAGGGCTTTTATCGCCCCCGGCTGCGATCCTTTCGGTAAAAAATCGGAGATTATTTTAAATTGCATTTATCGACCATCCTGAAAATCTTATGCCATTACATTTTTCCCGGTCTTTTGCTGCCGGAAGTTATATTATAAAACAAAGCGGAAGTTACGGCAATGGTTTTCAAGATTTCTGAGACGCAAGATTTTGCGTCTCTACGGTTCTTTGGGTTTGATGAATTAACAGAGGTTGAGGCCATGCGTCTACCCTAATTTCGCCCTTAATTTGGCAAAATTCCTTATTTTGTGGTCAATTCCTCGCAGAGGCGAAAACCCAAAACGACGTCGCGAGCGGCGGGGCCGTACCTGCCGCGAAAGGCGCA
>JAGLQA010000873.1 GCA_023137075.1 Candidatus Aminicenantota bacterium | reverse complement strand
TAAGTTGACAGTTTGCGGCATCATTGCTAAAATAAACCACCATGGTTATAAAAAATAAATTTAAAAAATTGCTTGTTTTACTGGTTGTCTTTTGTCTGCCTCTTGTCTCACAGTTTCGCAGCGACCCTTTCGGCGGCTCTGCCGAACCGGGTATCACTACCGAGATAAAGCATGACAAAGGCTTAATCCTCTTCAAATTTGACTTAGACCCGGACCACCATATCACCGACATCAAGAACGGCTTCTTTAAGATCGAACTCGAAAAGAATAAGTTTCTTGAGATCGCCGATGTTATATTCCCGCCGGGCGTCTCCTACGCGGACGAACGGGTCTTTAAGGATAAATTTGATGTGAAGGTAATCATCAAAACATTAAAAGAAATAACCACCCCGGTGGACCTGAAATTCAAGGTTTCGTACCAGATCTGCCAGGAACACCCGGTGGAGGTTTGTTTCGCTCCCCAGTCGCAGAATGTGACGCTGAAGGCAAGCGGAACCTTTGAGGAGGCTGCTGCGGAAGAAGAATCTCCTGCCCGGCAGGAAACCGCGGCAAAGGGAAAAACAGCGGCAAAATCCCCCGGGCCGCCGGTAAACCGGCTGATTCTTCTTTTGATCGGAATTGTGCTCCTAAGTGCCGTCATATTCTCGGGTATTTTCAAGCCTACGGAAGAGGGAGATACCCGTCAAAAATTCTTCAAAGCGCTGCTGGTTTTGCTCTTTTTAAGCGGAGCTTTCCTGTATGTTAAATTTTTGGATGTGGGCCCTTCAACCGAAGGCCTGCGCCGGGCTCCCGAAAATCCCGTGAAATTGAACTGGATACACGATATCGACAGGGGAAAAGCGATTGCGAAAAAAGAGAACAAGAATATCATGATCGACACCTATGCCGACTGGTGCGTGGCCTGTAAGGAATTGGACGAATACACTTTTTCCGATCCCGAAGTGGCAAAGGTGCTTGAAGATTACGTCCTAATAAAGGTGGATTTTACAAAAGAGGACGATACAAATAAAAAACTGAAAAAGGAATTAAATGTCATCGGTATGCCCACCGTGATCTTTTTAGATTCCGAAGGCAAGGAGGTGCGCCGCTTTGCCGGTTTTTACAACAAAAAAAGATTCCTGGATTTTTTGGGCTCCGGCACCGGTTTTTTCGAGAAATTATTAGCGCCGCTGAACCGGGAACTTGCGAAAAAATCGCTGCTGCTCTTCCTCTTAGTATTCGGATTGGGGTTCTTAACCAGTCTTACCCCCTGCGTTTACCCGGTTATCCCCATTGTGATGGGCTATATCGGCACCCGCAGCGGCAAAAAGAAGCTGAAAGGATTTTATCTTTCCATATTCTTTGTGTTGGGGCTGGCCTTTGTTTATTCCATACTGGGAGTGATTGCCGCCACTACCGGCACCATGATGGGCGCGTCCTTTCAAAACCCGGTGGTGGTGATTGTGATTGCCGCTATTTTTATTATCATGGGGCTCAGCCTGGCCGGTCTCTTCGAGATACCGGTTCCTACATCTATCTCGGCGAAGATGCAGGGTGGGCATAAAAGTGAAGTGATTGGTTCTTTTTTGATCGGTGGAGTGGCCGGTGTTATTGCCGCCCCCTGTGTCGGGCCGGTGCTTATCGCGCTGCTCTCCTGGATCAGCCAGACCAAAGATGTGGTCTTCGGTTTCCTGCTCACCTTTACCTTCTCTTTGGGAATGGGCGTCATTTTTCTAATGGTAGGGACATTTTCCGGTCTCATTTCTACCATGCCTAAGGGCGGCAAATGGATGGATCATATCAAACATTTCTTCGCAGCCATATTGATTGCCGGTGGCATTTTTGTCATGAACCCGATCCTATCCGGATGGCTTGCCCTGCTCTTGTGGGGTATCTACTTTGTCGTTCTCAGTGTCTTGATGGGATTGCTCGCCCCGATAAAAGAGAGCGCCATAAAGGATAAAATCTATAAATTGATTGTGATCCTTGTCTTCCTGGGCGGAACCTTCTTGATGATAAAATCCATGAACACCCGCTTTTTCACACCCATGCCGGGCACCACAGTCACCCTGGAAACCGGCTGGTTACAGGACTAATTAAAAACTCCCGGGAATTTGCTACAATTACCAGGTGAATATATTATAGACACTAAGGGAAAGGGGGATTTTGGCCGGGGGTATTGAATTTAATTTAGTTTAGGTATATATTTATAATATGGCGGAAAATATCAAACTTTTCGAAAATGGAAGCGTGTGGCTAAAAGCAGATTTCCATTTACATACGAGTGAAGATCCCTTAGGGATTAAATATGATGGAAATCCCAATGAGTTTTTTAAAAGCTTCTTAGATAAATTGGAGGAACAAAGAATCAATGTTGGGGTAATCACCAATCACAATAATTTTTATCTCGATGAATTTAAAGAATTAAGAAAAAAAGCCTTGAAACGGGAAATTTTTCTTTTACCCGGCATGGAACTGAATGTAGATGACGGGAGAAACGGCATGCATATCCTTATTGTCTTCGATTACGAAACCTGGGTGGATCCCCGTCAAAATAGTAATAAAATTGATAAATTCATAGGGCAAACTTTCGGATTGAAACAAAACAAACCCGGTGAAATGACAAACGATAAATTAATCGGGGTAATCGAAAGACTAAACAAATTCGATGCCGGTTATTTTATCATCCTGGCTCATGTGGACCGGGACAAGGGATTTTTCAATGCGACCGACAGGGAAAAACGTGAAAAGGTCTTCTACAATTCCGAGCTGTTAAGAAAAAGTGTTCTCGGCTTTCAAAAAGTAGAGACCCGGAAATCGAAAGATGAAATATTAGAGTTTTACGTTGAGCACCCACCCCCGGCTTTTGTCGATGGTTCCGACCCAAAAAAGATAGAAGAAATCGGACGAAACGAAAAGGAAACCTATATTAAAATCGGGGCTTTCAATTTCGATGCGGTAAAATATGCGCTGTTGGAGAACCGGGACAGGATAAAAACCACATTGCCGGTGATAAAAAACGCCTATATTAAAGATATTTCGTTTGTTGGAGGACTACTTAACAACCGGACTCTTCATTTGAATTCCAACATGAATAATTTGATCGGGATAAGGGGCAGTGGGAAATCGACCCTGCTGGAAGCGTTGCGTTACGCCCTTGATATTCCCTTCGCTAAAGAGTCTAAAGATCAAGAATACAAAGAAAAATTAGTAGACAACCTGCTGGGCAGCGGCGGTAAAATAATCGTTAACATCCTAGGTGAAGATGGAAGTAACTATAAGATAGAAAAAATATACAACAAAAAGGTTGAAATATTTCGCGGCGATACCCGGTTAGCGGACCTTAAAGTTGCCGGAATTATTGATGCCCTCTATTTCGGGCAAAAGGACCTAACGGAGATTGGTTCAAGCAGTTTTGCCGGAGATTTAGTTGAGAAGTTTTTCGGGGATAAAGCCGAAGTCAAGGAAGTGAGGGAATCCATTTTTGAAAAAGAGCAAGAGATTATATCAACCATACATGAAAAAAGAAACCTTAAAAATAGTCTAAAAAAAAGAGATGATTTCCGGGAAGAAAAAGCAAAAATAGAATTAAAACTTAAGAATTTTAAAAAGTTTGAAGTGGATGAGAAATTAAAAAAACAGGTAAATTTTGAACAGGACCGGGCAAAATTAGGGGAAATAATCGAATTCCTGGAAGAAGCAGCTCAAAACCTGTCCGCTGTTTTAAATGAAAATAGCGGAAATTTCGATTACTACCTGGGATACAAAAGTGCTGAAAATGAAAAGCTATTTGCACAGGTGACGGAGAATCTGCGTGCCTTCCGTCAAAAGTTCGACCAGATAGAAGGCTTGCTCAATAAGGGCAATGATGATATCGAAAAATTGAAAGAAATAGAAAAAAGATTCCGGGAAATGGATGTCAGGCTGCAAGAAGAATTCGCTAAAATCAGGCGCGAAATCGATTTGCCCGAATTAAAGCCGGATGACTACCTGACATCCACGAATAGGTTAAGTATTGTGGATGCTACTCTATTCCAGTTAGAAAAAAAATCGGCAAAACAAAAAAAATTAAACGATAGGCTGGAAACATTGCTCGATGAGTTACAAAAACTCAGATGTGAGGGCTTTGAATCGTTAAAGAGAGAGATAGACCGCTTGAACGATAAAAAATTATCCCTTCGAATAGAGATGGAATTCAAAGGAGATAAAAAATCTTTTGAAGAATTTCTTGGCGACAATTTTAGAGGAACCTGGCTTTCAGCACGTCACCGGGAGAGAATTTGTGAATCCTACCGGGACCCGGTTGAGATTTACCGAGACCTTTTTAATTCGAATAGTCCTATCGAGAATATTCTGACCGGCGGGACGGGAGATATGGAAAACGGAAATTTGCTGCTGCGGTTCAGGGAGCGGACAGACGACATATTGGATACTTTTTTAACCTTTCACGTGCCCCATAAAGTAACGTTATATTATAATGATAAGGAATTGGGAAACCATTCCTTAGGGCAGCGGGCATCCGCCTTTATCGTTTTTATCCTGACAAAGAGAGATCACGACCTGGTGATTATCGATCAACCCGAAGATGACCTGGACAACCAATCGATTTATCAGGATGTAATAAAAGGGCTAACCGGTCTCAAGCAGCAGGCTCAATTTATTTTTGCCACTCATAATCCCAACATCCCGGTGCTTGGCGGGTGTGAACAGGTTATAAGATGCAGTTTCTCCGATGGAACCATTGAAATGAAAGCCGGCAGTATCGACTGCAAAGAAATACAAAAGGAGATTATAAAAGTGATGGAGGGTGGGAAAGAGGCATTTGATAAGAGAAAAGGGATATATGAACTATGGAAGTATTAGAATTACTTGAGATTATCGATAGGGGCGAAGACAGCAGAAACCAGTTTAAGGAAACAGTGACCGGTGCGAAAAAATTGGGCGATGAAATAGTGGCTTTTTCCAATTCCCATGGTGGGATAATTGTCATCGGAGTTACCGACCGGAGGGAACTAAAAGGTTTGAGCGCCGCGGAAATAAATAGGATTAACCAGCATGTATCGAATGCCACCACCAATAATATTAGGCCCGCCGTAAATGTTGAAACGGAAATCGTTCCTATCGAAAAGAAAAACATGCTCGTTATCCATGTGCGGGAAGGCGTCAATAAACCTTACTGCGATAACGATGGCGCTTACTGGGTAAAAAATGGGGCGGACAAACGCAAAGTGACTGCACCTGAAGCGCTGCAGCGTCTATTCCAGGATGGCAGAAAAATTTATGCCGATAATACACCGGTCGAAGGCACGACTATCAACGACCTAAACCGGGAAAAGTTTAATAAATATTTTAAAAGAGTGTATGATAAAAACCCGGACGACAAAGAATTCCCCCCCATCGAAAAATTACTGGAGAATCTTCACTTAGCAAAAGGCGGGCATCTTAACCTGGGCGGTCTTCTTCTTTTCGGGAAAAACCCGTCAAGGTTCTTACCGGTTTTTATTATAAAAGCGGTTGCTTTTTTCGGTAACTCCCTGGCAGGTATGGATTATAGGGACAGCGAGGATATAGAAGGTGACCTGGAAACTCAATTTAATAACGGGATGGATTTTTTATTAAGAAATTTGCGGAAAACCCAACAAGGTCAGAATTTTAACAGCCTGGGGATCCTGGAAGTTTCTAAGATTGCATTGGAAGAGGTATTACAAAATGCCCTTATCCACCGTGACTATTTCAGAAATTCACCTGTTCGATTGTTGATTTTCGATGACCGCATTGAAATATTAAGCCCCGGGAAACTACCCAATACCCTAACGGTCGAAAATATTAAATATGGCTATTCGGTTATACGAAATTCGTTGATCGCTTCTTTTGCCGGGAAAATATTACCTTTCCGGGGTTTGGGTTCCGGAATAATCAGGGCGCTGAAAGAACAACCCGGTATCAAATTCTATAACGATACAGAAAGTGAACAGTTTAAAGTTGTTATCCCCAGACCTTCCCCTGATCAGGGATTGACGATTAAGGAGTAGTGCGATATTTTATCCCTTATAATACATTTCTCATGTTTATCATGAGGTTTATAATCATGAAATTTAAACTTAAAATTTTACTATTCCCGTTGTTATTGGCGGTGGTGATTACATTCTATCATTGTTCCGAAGGAAAAAAACCGGTGGAAATACAGGTTGTCCGCGGACGCACCATGGGCACCTTCTTTACAATTAAATATTTTGACCGGAGAGAAACCTCGCAGGATGCCGCGGAAGCGAAGCGAGAGATGGAGAACGGTATCTACAACGTTTTAAAAACCGTTAACCGACAGATGTCCACCTATATCGCGGATTCCGAGATTTCCCGCTTCAACCGGTACGGGCAAAACGATTGGTTCGAGATATCTGCCGACCTGGCAGAGGTTATTGCCAACGCGCAGCAGGTCAGTCAAATATCGGGCGGGGCCTTTGATATCACGGTAGGGCCCTTAGTCAACCTCTGGGGCTTCGGCCCTGAATTAAAACCGGAAAAAATCCCCTCGGATGAAAAGATCAAGGAGGTTATGGGATTTACCGGTTACCGGAAACTCGCTGTTCGTCTTTCGCCCCCTGCCGTTAAAAAAACACAGCCGGAAGTATTCTGCGATTTAGCGGGCATTGCCAAAGGTTATGGAGTGGACAAAGTGGCCGAGTATTTAGAAGCCCAGGGGATCGACGATTACTTAGTCGAAATCGGCGGCGAAGTGCGGGCAAAAGGCAAGAAGGAGGCCAATTCCTGGTGGCGCTTAGGTATTGCCGCCCCGGACGGCAGTTCCGGGATTCTAAAAGCCTTTCCCCTGAAGAACAAGGCGATGGCCACTTCAGGTGACTACCATAATTACTTTGAAGAGGACGGCATCCGCTATTCCCATACCATCGACCCGGGTACTGGAAAATCAATCACCCACAAATTGGTCTCTGTTACCGTCGTCCACGCATCCTGCATGTTCGCGGACGCCATGGCCACGGCAATTAATGTCTTAGGACCTGAGCAGGGATATGAATTGTCGTTAAAAGAGAAACTCGCTGTTTTTTTGATTATAAAAGGGGAAGGCCGGTTTATCGAGAAAAAAACACCGGAATTCGAAAAAATTTTAGAAGGGGAGCAATGATAAGATTTTTAGTTCCAATCCTTTTTGCGATCCTGGTTTTCCTGTTTTTCGGGATTGTGCTGTATCTCACGAAATACAAGAGGAGAGGCAATGGCTGTCACAGTTGTGGTGATACCTCTTGCGCCTGTGACACGAGCCTCTCAGGGAACGATTTTGACTACTGAATAGGACCAGCCGGGGGCATTTGAACAAAAACCTACGGTTTTAAGGTTCATGAAAAGGATATAGCCGATGGTTTCGGTATAAATCGGAATATGGTATAATGCTGAATGGCGGAAGATCAAAAAAGAGAAAAAGCAAAGAAATTTGAAAAAAAAATCATAAATTTTTTTTATATTGTACTCTAAATAATTCTGAGAGGTAATTAATGATTGAAGTCAGATTTGAAAAAAACGACAAATCATATACCCGGACATTGAAACTTCCTGACGGTTCCGAATTCACCGAGGAAAATGTAAATGTACCTGTTCACCTGGCCTATACTAGAAAATGGCCATGGGAAAGGGAACTATACGAAAAATCAAAGGAAGAACTCACCAGATCCGGAGAATGGGTAGCTAATGCCTTGTTAGGTAAAGAAGGCATCGAATTTTTTTCCAGTGGTTCATTCGATCCTGTCCATATCTTTGAAAAAGCTGAAGTAAGTGAAATCATCGGTATTCCCTGGGAGATTGCCTCTATCGATAGAGAATTTCTGTCTTTAAGCAATACTCCTATTATCCGTAGACTTGAAAGAGTTAGAACTATAAAAAAACTCACCATCCATAAACCTTTACGTATGGCACTTATATCTGCCTCACCCATCGATCCCGATTGCGTCATACTGGAAGTTGAAAAAGAACTTTTGACAGCAGCCATGATTTTCAATGAACCTATATCATCAGGTTCCATAATAGTAGACGAAATAATTAATTGTACCCGGGAAAAACTTCGTGAAGTGATTCGCAGCCAATCCTATGATATTTTTTACTTTACAGGCCATGGATTTTTTGATGGCCACCTTGGGTACCTGATACTGGAAAAACACAATGCAAAAAAGGATTGTTTCTCTGCTAATGACCTGGTGGGTTTGCTTCGAACACAGAAAAAACTATCATTAGTTTTTTTAAACTGCTGTCACTCCGCCAAAGTTGGAGATAGTTGGCAGGGTTTTGGAGATGTGGGCCGTAAACTGATAAAATCAGGAGTCCCCCATGTCATTGCCACCCAATCAGCTATTTTTGATTCCACTGGCCGAATGGTTATGAAAACCTTTTTTGAAAATATAGTTGATGATTTCAATGTATCTGAAGCGTTAACCTCCGCCCGAAATTCTGTAGAATCGGATACCAATCAGTTTCATGATTTCTATCAGTTTGTACACCTTTCATCTGTAACTCCGGATACACAAACTGAATTTATGAAAAGAAAAATTGAAGAAGGAGATTATAAGGGTTTATCAGATCGTGTTACCTATGTCACACCCAATCGGCCGGAATATAAAAGAGAAAATTTTGTTGGCAGGTTGTTTCAAATAAGTCAGATTGAAGACGCCTGGAATTCTGGTGCCAAGGTGGTAGGAATACATGGAATAGGAGGCATTGGAAAGACCTTTTTATGTAATCGTATGGAAGAAAAGATCTTATGTCACCCGGTTCCGGCAAAACGACTTAATCACTGTATCTGGATCGATTTTCGTGAAAATCAGGGAGATACTCTTGCCTCTTTTCTTCATCAGTTTATTAGTATTGTTCATGATATGGGATTTCAGCAGTTCGCTTCAGTGGTTGATGATAATAAAAATTTTCCGACAATACTTGAAAAATTTCGCACTTTCAGTCGTTTTTTGGATAAACAACACGATGGGAAAATCTTATTGATCCTTGATAACCTGGAAACCGTTCTGAATGATAAAGGAGAGTTTAAAGATTCTCAGTTATTTGAATGGTTCCGGGAACTAATTACTCGATTACCCCAAAATTCAAAGGTATTGGTGACGAGTCGATTTCGATTTCCTTTCTATCCGGACGGGCGGCAAATTACAAGGAATCTTTGGTTCCACCTGCCCTTAATGGGTAATTTTGAAAAAATGACTCTTATAAATACCTATCCGAACCTCAGAAATCTTGAGGAAGAAGAAAGATTTAATTTGCTAAAAGCCATAGGAGGTCACCCATATATCATTTATTTAATGTCACAGTATTATAGTCAACACCAGCACATTCCAACAGCAGTTGAAAAGGCTCTTTCTGAAGGTGCTGATTATGCTCAATTAGATGGATTTTTAAGTCTTTTAAGTAAAGAATCTCTTGATTGGTTAGTAATTGCTGCTATTTTTCCGGATCCAAAGATTATTCTATACATTATTAATAGTAAAATGATTCGTGATTCACTCAAAGATTCTCAAAAATTGGAAATCTCCTTTCGAGAAGCATATGAGGAGTTGCTTGCATTAAGCCTAATCACATTGTCAGGAGGTAATTTAATAGGTATTCATCCTCTGGTTCATTATCAATTGCTTAAAAACACAAATAGTAAATACATTCAATCAAGTGAAATCATGGTAAAAACTTACCATGCTATAGCCCAATTATTTATGTCGTTTTACAATCAGGAGAAAGAAAAAAAATCAAAAGTTAATGTTCTTATCCATGCCTGGGATTCAATTTTACATTGCGAAGACACAGAAATTTTGAATGATTATCTACAGGAATGCGCATCAATTTTTATGGGTTATGTAGCCTCTTCCGTAATTTCCGGAATGATACACCAGGTAGAAGATAAATTATTTGAAAAGGGTGACGAAAAATCATTTTATACCATAGGATTTTGTGCTCAAACCCTCAATGATATGAGAAACTTTGATTATTCTTTGAAATTATTTAACCGCCTAAAGGATGATAAACGATTACCTTTAGATCAGAAAGGAATGGTTCTTCATACGATTGGAATGGTCTATGA
>JAGLQA010000872.1 GCA_023137075.1 Candidatus Aminicenantota bacterium | reverse complement strand
AGATGAAATGGTCGTTTTTTTCAATATAATCCTCTCTGACAGCGATTTGGTATCAATGTTGCTATATTTACACTCAAGTATGGAAATACTTTCTGAACGCTTAATTTTTTTGTTTACCTGTAAGGAGGTAAAAATTGAGACAAGAAAAACTAACTTTTATCATCGTATTTTTGACTTTTATTGTTTTTAGTCTGGTACAACCTGTTTCCGCCGAGGGACAGGGTACAAGCACCCCAAAAGAAAACCTTTTTTCGGGATTATCCTTGAAATTTGGTTGGATGACCAAGCCCAATGTGGAGGGTTTGGGGGACAAGTGGATTGCCTCCATCGCTTTCGACAAAAAAATCAGACCCTACCTGGCCTGGGGGTTGGAATGTCAACCCTACTTCCGCGGTTATAAGGGGGGGGATATTAAAACCTCTCTTATTGCCGGAAATGTGTTTCTAAACGCCAAGGGCGGTTATCCCATAGGGAAGCTGATCAATATGAAAGCCTTGTGGTTCCTTAAACCCTTAAAATTGTACGGCGGATTGGGAGCCGGGGTGGAGCTTTCCAACATCTCTGTCACCATTGAAGGGGAGTCTTATAACGACTTTAACCTGCACTTTGCCTGGCACATGATATTCGGGGTTGAATACGCGCTGCCTAAAATAAGTTTCATCGTGGAATACCAGCCGGTACGGGTAATCGATAAGAACCTGGAGCCCAGTACAATAAAGAGCAGTTACTTATTCTTAGGCATAAGACTTTATAATTTCAAAATTTAACATTTTAAAGGAGGAAAAAAATGAAAAACAGCAAAGTAAGAAGGTTAGCTATAGGATTGCTCATCCTGTCCAGCCTTTTCCTTTTCCAGGGCAATGGAGATGAGGATTCATGTGATAACTGTTTGGTGACCGATGATACCGGTTCATTAGAAATATTAAATACTCAGCCAACGACTACGATAAAAATAATTATCTCCAAAGTGGATGTCACCTTTCTTCTGGAACCCCACGAAAGTAAGGTTACTCGTCTTTCAGAAGGGTCCTACATTGTTACGGCATTCATTGCGGGATTTAAAGGCCAATTAATAGACACAAGAACCATCAACATGAAAAGAAGTATAAGAATGGTTACCAGTTTTTAGAGATATGTGATACTATAATGAAGTAAACCTTTTCATTAAAAAAGGTTACTTGCTCTTTGCGCATCGGTTTAAGAAAACGTATCTACCATTTCCTTACTTTCTCTTGCGCGTTTTACTAAAACCGTGATACCGATCGCTATCAGGATTATACTGATAAGCTGCGGATAGGAAAGAAAAATAACCGGATGTCCAACCTTAAGCAGGTAGCCCCGGCCGCCATCGTTGCGAAACACTTCGATAAAAAACCTGATGATACCGTAATTTATCAGGTAAAGCGAAAAGACCTGGCCGGTAAATTTTCTCTTCTTCCAGATTAGCAATAAAATAAAAAAATTTAATAAATTAAGAACGGCTTCGTAAATCTGGGTAGGGTGAACAAAAGCGTTCATATATTCGTGGGGTTTACCGGAATGAAAGGCAAATTTCACGCCCCAGGGAAGGTCAGTCACCTTGCCATAACAGCAACCGGCACAAAAACAGCCGATCCTGCCCAGGACATGGCCCAGGGCCACCCCGATCACAGTAATATCAGCCACCTTCCATTCATTTCCTCTAAAATATTTTCTTAGATAAAAGAATGAGAAAACTAAACCGGCAATCGCCCCGCCATAAAATATCCCCCCGGATTTAAATTCTTCCCATAAAAAACCAATATTAAAAGCATTGCCGGTTGTGTTTTTCAGGAGTGCGAACACCACGCCATATACCTTGGC
>JAGLQA010000871.1 GCA_023137075.1 Candidatus Aminicenantota bacterium | reverse complement strand
TGGTTTTCGTGTATTCCCATATTGGTTTTACCCACTAATTTTCTTGAGGAGCCGTTTTTTTTAATCTGTGTAAATCCGTGTGAATCCGTGGCTGAAATTAGAAATCCTGTAGGTCGCGCTTGCTACTTGACAAAAGGTTTTTAATGGGTTAGACTCTCTTTGCGTTTCACCCGGTTCCAGCCGCCGGCTGGCCGGAAAAGGGTGATTCATTTTACCTTCGTTACCCCGGAAGATGCCTAATAATCAACGATTTATAAAAATATTTCCCGTTATTTTGGTTACCTTTGTCCTGTTTTTCGGCGGGATTACGAAAGGGGAAACCGGCGGAAACCTGCTGCAAAACGGCAATTTTGAAGAAATTCGCAAAGGGCTGCCGCATAAGTGGATGGTTCCCGGTTACGGCAAAGCGAGGAACAACATAAAGGTTTACGTGGAAGAGGATATCGCCTCCGCCGGAAACCATTTTGTCACCATCGAAATTAGCAAAGCGAGCGCCGGGCGCTTGATCCGCTTTGTGAGGGTAAAGCCGGACCGGGTTTACAAATTTTCCTGCCGCATAAGAGCGCAGGGTGTGGGACCGGAAGGCAAAGGGGCATATATAAGCTTGTTGAATACGCCCGGTGCATCGCGGGATTTTAAAGATACCGGGGGTAAATGGGAACTTGCCGAATTTTACGGCAGAACTGGAGCGGAACAACACGAGATCGCGGTTTCCGTGAGATTAGCGAGTTCAAAGGCCCCGAATACGGGCAAAGCCTCTTTCGATGATTTCCGTATAGATGAGGTGACGGGCATCCCCCACAAAGAAAATCCCGGCAAAAAAACAAGATTCCCGCAATTAGTGGCACAGGGGATCGAAATCGTAAACCTGGAACGGGAAATGCCCGAAACCCCGCGAAACAAAAAACCGGCCCGGAAGACCCAACCGGTGATTGGTATTACATTTTTATTGGCCGGGTTTATGCTTCTGTTTTTGGGGACCTACTATTTTTTGGTGAAGCCGGAAAAAACGCCCTCTCTCTCCGGCCCGCACCCGGAAAAGAAAACAGCCGTCCTATATTTTATCTTTCTATCGGCTGCTTTCCTGCTGCGAATCTTCCTGGCGCCGGTGGTGGAGGGGTACCCGACGGATATTGCCTGCTTCAAGGCCTGGGCCGGCATGGCCGCGGAAAAAGGACTGCCGGAGTTTTACCTGTCCGACGCTTTCGTGGACTATCCTCCGGGTTATATCTATATCCTCTACCTCCTGGGTTTGCTGCGAAAGTTATTCTCCCTCTCTTTTGATTCGACTGCCTTTTTAATCCTTATCAAATCTCCGGCCATTATCGCCGACCTTATCACCTCGCTAATTATTTTCAGGATTGGAAAAAAAAAGATCGGCTTTGCCTCCGCCTCGTTCCTGTCGTTATTGTATGCCTTCAACCCGGTGGTTATCTTCGATTCCACGGTCTACGGACAGGTGGATTCCATCCCGACATTGTTAGTACTGATCGTTTTAATCTTCCTTTATGAAGACCGGTTGGAATTGGCTTCCGTGGTTTTTGTGATCGCCGTGCTGGTAAAACCCCAGGCCCTGATATTTTCCCCCGTTATCCTGTTTGCTTTTATCAGGACGAATATCACTAAGAAGGAACACATAAAAACTTTTTTTATCAGCGCGTTTTTGTCAGCGGTAACATTTGTAATAATTATTCTTCCCTTTTCTCTTAAGCAGGATCCCTTCCGGATTATCCATCTTTATAAAAAAACTCTCGCTTCCTATCCCTTTGCCAGCCTGAACGCCTTTAACCTCTTTGCCCTTTTCGGCGGTAATTTGGCGCAGGAAACGGAGACCTTTTTTATTTTTTCCTATAAAACCTGGGGATTTATCTTTATCGCCGCCATAGTGGCCTTTTCCGCCCTATTGTACTTCAAAAGCAGGGACAGTTCCCGGGTGTTTTTTACCGCCCTGTTTATCATGGCCGCGGTTTTTGTTCTCAGCGCGAAGATGCACGAACGCTATCTTTTTCCCGCCATTGTGCTGGCTCTCGTGTGTTACTTGTACACGCGGGACAGACGCATGTTGTTCCTTTTCTGGGGGTTCAGCATTACCCTCCTGGTCAACGTGGCCCTGGTGCTGCACCTAATCCTGAACCGGTCTTTCAACGCGGTGCCTGGCGGCGATTTTTTGCTGAAGTTGATCTCTTTTGCCAATGTGTGCCTGCTGGCTTACACCGTGAAAATCGCTGTGGACAGGTATATAAAAAATCAAAGTAAAAATAAAAAGCAAGGGGTCAAAGATAGATGAAAAAAATTTTATTGATAGCCTGGCTGTTATGGCTCGCCTCCGGGCCGGCGGCCGCAAACACCGGGGAAAACCAGGTAAAGAACGGCGGCTTCGAGTCTATCCGGCAGCAGGGTATCCCCGACAACTGGATCAAACATACCTCCGGCCGGGACCGCAGCGGCATTTCTTTTTTTTTAGAAAAGAATCAGCCCTGTTCCGGGCGCTATTCGGCGGGGATAGAAAACACAAACCCCGGTGACTCGAAATGGGTGCAATTTGTGAAGGTGAAACCCGGCACAGTGTACCGCCTTTCCTGCAAAATAAAAGCCGAAGGCATCGGTAAGGATGCGGTGGGCGCCAACATCTCGGTGCTGGGTGCAGCGGCCGCTTCGCGAGATCTGAAGGATTCGGGAGGTAAATGGGTAGAGGTGATATTATACGGCAAGACCGGGCCTGACCAAAGGGAAATCGGTATCGCGGCGCGGCTCGGCGGATACGGCAGCCTGAATACCGGCAGGGCTTACTTCGATGAAGTCGGCGCGGCGGAAGTGGAAAATCCACCTTCCGGTGTTCCGGTTGCCCGGTTGTACAAGGAGCCGGACCCCGAACCGGAAAACAGGGAGTTGAAAGCGAAGCGTACCGGCACGGTTATATTTCTGGCGATTGTACTTTACTCCCTTTTCTGGGTGATCTATTTCTTTGTGATTAAAAGGAAAAGCGCGGCGGTTTCAACTGCGCCCGCTAAGAGCGAGGTTCCGGGAAAAATATCCTTCACCCGCAGGGATTATATCCTGTGCGGCGCCCTAACCTTCGCATACGCGATAATCGCTTTTATCAATTTAGGCTCCTTAAGAACGCCGCAGACCTTCTGGCAGCCGGAGCAGCGGAACGAAAGCTTCTTTGTAGACTTAGGAGAAGCCAAACCGGTAGAACGGTTAAACTACTACTTCGGGCTCGGCAAGGGAAGTTACAAGATAGAATTTTCCGAAGATTCGCGGCATTGGTCGGGCAGGAAAGTGATCGAGCAAACCACCTGGCATGAAAGAGTAGAGTGGCGCTTTATTACACTTGACGAGAGGGCGCGTTATGTCAAAATAACCGCACTGAGACCCGGCGTGATGCTGAATGAGATCGGGATTTTCGAGCGCGCCGGCCGCCGGCCGCTGCCCATCGTGTCCATCGAGCGGTCGGCGACCGCAGCCGCTGATGTCAACAAACGAGGTTCGCTTTCGGAAAAAATTTCTTCGCAAGAAAACAAGATTTTCACACATAGTAGTATAGAGGAGGCGGGAAATCCGGGGAATGTGTTTGACGAGCA
>JAGLQA010000870.1 GCA_023137075.1 Candidatus Aminicenantota bacterium | reverse complement strand
TCATTTCTAACCGTAAGGATTAACAAGGATCGAGCAATAATATGATTCAGGTAATAACAATCGGGCTTTCCGCATTTTTGCTTTTTTTGCTGCAGCCGATGATCTCACGGATCATTCTACCCGACTTCGGCGGCGGTTCCTCTGTGTGGCTGACATCCCTCATCTTTTACCAACTCCTCCTCTTAGGCGGGTACTCGTTCAGTAATTTGCTGGCCAGAAAATTAAAACCCAAAAAATTGGCCGCCGTCTACGCCGGGATCATCCTTTTATCCCTTCTTTTTATCCCGGTGCAGATTCACCTGCGCAGTATCGATTTGCCCCCGGTATTACATATATTTGTATTATTATTGATGTCCATCGGCCTGCCCTATTTTGTCCTTTCCACTACCAGTCCCATGGTGCAGTACTGGATCGCCGCCGAGGACACGAGTCGCAAGAGAAATCCCTACGTGTTATACGGAGTTTCCAATGCCGGGTCCCTGGTCGGGCTTCTGTGCTATCCCTTGCTGATCGAGACGACCATGACCAACAGCAAACAAACCGCATTTTTGTCCTATGGTTTTATCCTTTATGTCCTGGTTATCCTGGTTTGTTTGATTTTATATTTACACATGGCAAGCAAACAAAGGGGAGCGGCCGGCAGCGGTTTGAGCAAAACGAATCCCTCCGAAAATCCAGGCGTTGAGCCGATCCCGCGGCGGAAACGGTTGAGCTGGATGGGCATGAGCATGCTTCCCTCTGCCGCGTTAATGGTTTTTACCAACTATATCGCGGTGGCTGTGATAAACTTTCCCCTGCTGTGGGTGATTCCCCTCAGCCTCTACCTCATCTCTTTCGTGATTTGTTTTCTCTGGCCTGCTATATCGAAACCGGGCCTGATGCGCACCGTTTTTATGGTATTGCCGGTGCTGACCATGACCTTTGTGCTGCGCTGGCAATTCGATATCCCGGTTTCCTGGAAGGCCTCGGCAGCCTGCCTTTGTCTTTTTTCCATCTGCCTCTACTTCCACGGCAACTTAGAACGGGCCAAACCGGCAAAGGAAAATTTAACCTCCTTCTACCTGTACCTCTCCTTAGGCGGATGCATCGGGTCCGTGCTTGCCGGGATTGCCGCCCCGCTTCTTTTTAAATCCAACGTGGAGCTCCAGATCGTAATCATTCTCTCCTTTTACCTCATCTTGCTCCCCTTTTTCCGCCGGAGAAAAAAACCGGCCCGTGTTTTTTTTCATGCCATCGCCGTTTTTATGGTGATTGTCTCTTTTTTAAGCGAAGAGGTTTTTTACCCAGGCTTCATAACCCTGAAATCCCGGACCTTTTACAGCAGTTATATGGTTATGGAAGTGCCGAAAATCGCGGGGCGAAGGTTTGCCGCCAGGATTTTCAGGCACGGCACCACCGTGCATGGCGGCCAGGTCAAGGATAGGAATAAACGGCTGATGCCGCTTTTTTATTATCACCAGGGAACCGGCCTGGGCCAGGTCTTTTCCCGTCTCAGGAACCTTGAGCATATCGGGGTGGTGGGATTGGGCACCGGCATGATCTCCCTGTACGGTAGAGAGGGCCAGGTTTTCGACTTTTTTGAAATAGACCCGGAGGTAGTGGACATCGCGGAAAATCACTTTGATAATCTGCGCTCTACCCCGGCCGAAATTCGCCATTTTGTCGGCGATGCCCGGCTGAGAATCCGTGAAATTCCTGATAATACCTATGATATGCTGGTTTTAGATGCCTTTGCCAGCGGTTCGATTCCCATTCACCTCATCACATGGGAGGCGCTGCAAGAGTATCTCCGGGTTGTTCGTGAAGACGGTGTTATAATGTTTAATATTACCAACCATTATCTCGATTTGATCCCTGTATTAAACTGTGCCGCAGAAAAAACGGGACTTCTTATCCGGCGCCACTTTTCTACCCAGGATTTATCATCCTATTGCTACCCCACCCACTGGGTATTCCTGACCAAAAACAGCAAACTGCTTGAAACCGTGACCTCGGGAGACACGGGCTGGCAGGCGCCGCCGCCGAAGAAGATTTGTTGGACCGACGAATTCTCCAACCTGTGGTCGGTCATTAAGTTTTAAGGTAATAAATAGTTAAGCTTTTTGTTATTTGAGACGCAAGATTTTGTGTCTACGGTTCTCCGGTCTCCTTTTCGATTACGATCTAACCCACCCCGCCACTTTAGGCCCCCCTCCGGGGAGGGGAAAAATAGATGATTTCAAGAACCAGGTGGTAGTTTAAGTAGATTTCTTCCCAATAATCCCGATATTCCATCATTTTTGGCTGTGAGAGGAAGTGTGTCTCCAATTTCATGTAAGACTTTAGTTGTATACTAAATAAATATATACAACCAAAAATACAACTTTAGGCCGATTGATTCGTGATTTTTTCGTTGTATTATTACAGTATGAAAAAAATAGCTAAAGCTCAAAATGTTCTTTTGAAAAAAATATTAAAATTACGGAGGTTTTAATGAAAAAATTATTTTTTATGCTCCTCTGTATGGCGTTGGTCGCCTCTTTTGCCATTGCGAAAGACGACATCGACCCGATACAGAAAAGAGCGGAAATGCAAGCGAAAATCGATGCTCTCAAAGCAGAGGGTAAAGCCAAAGGTTGGACCTTTAACGTAGGCGTTAATCCCGCCATGCAGTACAGCATCGAGCAATTGTGTAACTTCAAACCCGATCTGAAACCCCACAATTCCGGCGATGATTATCTCAGGTATGTCCGGAAAGGTGGACCCTGGGTTTCGCCCGTACCCACACCGACTCCGACAAACACACCTACCCAAACCTACTACGAGGGTTACTGGACTGACGTCAGGAACCAGGGCAGTTGCGGTAGCTGCTGGGCATTCGGCACTATCGGGCCGTTCGAATCCAACCTGAAGAAAAACGGTATTACCGTGGATCTGTCCGAGCAGTGGTTGGTTTCCTGTAACACCGAAGGCTGGGGCTGTAACGGCGGTTTTTTTGCTGAAGATTACATGTTAAATCCCGGCGCTGTTTTAGAAAGCTGCTATCCTTACACAGCTACCGATTCGACATGCATGACCGGCTGTCCTTTTGTTTATGTTGCTTCCGCTGCAGGTCAAACCGGTGACGATGTTGCCAGCATCAAATGGGGCATCGTTAATTATGGCGCCGTGGGCGCTGCTGTTTATGTAAACAGTGCCTTCCAGGCCTACACCGACGGCACTTTTAACGGTTGCGACGACAGGAGCTGCAACCACGCGATTACACTCTGCGGTTGGGATGACAGCCAGGGCGTCAGTGGTGCCTGGTTAATGAAAAATTCCTGGGGTACAGGCTGGGGCGAAGACGGCTTCATGTGGATCGAATACGGCTGCAGCAACGTCGGTTACGCAGCCACCTACGTCGAGTATTAATCCTTATTTTCAAACAGTAAAACGAAGGTATTTTTATTTTAAAGGCGGCCTCGCTCATTGAGTGAGGCCGCCTTCTATACAACTTTAGTTGTAAAAAAAATAATAAGCATACAACCAAAAATAGAACTTTAGTCCAATTGATTTGTAATTTTTTCATTATATTATTGGGGCATGATAAATTTAGCAAGAAATCAAAACACAAAACCAAAAAGACAATTTAAAAAAACTAAATTTAAAACACGGAGGTTTTAATGAAAAAATTATTCTTAATGCTACTCTGTATGGCTCTGGTTGCCTCTTTTGCCATTGCGAAAGACGGTATCGACCCGGTACAGAAAAGAGTAGAAATGCAAGCGAAGATCGACGCCCTCAAAGCCGAGGGCCAGGCCAAAGGGTGGACTTTTACCGTAGGCGTTAATCCCGCCATGCAGTACACTATCCCCCAACTGTGTAACTTCAAACCCGAATTGCAGTCGTACAATTCCGACAACGATTATATCAGGTATGTCCAAAAGGGAGGAAAGTGGATTTCACCCGTACCCACCCCCACACCGACAGATACACCCACCGGCGATGCCTACATGGGTCACTGGACCGCCGTAAGGAACCAGGGAAGCTGCGGTAGCTGCTGGGCCTTCTCCACAATCGGTGCCTTCGAATCCAACCTGAAGAAAAACGGTATCACCACCGATCTTTCCGAGCAGTGGTTAGTTTCCTGTAACACCGACGGCTGGGGCTGCAACGGCGGCTGGTTTGCCAACGATTACATGTTGAATCCCGGCGCTGTTTTAGAGAGCTGCTATCCTTACACAGCTACCGATTCATCATGCATGAGTGGCTGCCCTTATGTTTACGTTGCCAGCGGTTCCGGTGATACCGGGGATGACGTTGCCGGCATCAAGTGGGGCATCCAGAATTATGGCGCCGTATCTGTTGCCGTTTATGTAAACAATGCGTTCCAGGCCTATACCAGCGGTACCTTTAACGGCTGCGAAGACAAGAACTGCAACCACGCGGTTTTACTCTGCGGTTGGGATGACAGCAAAGGTGCCAGCGGTGCTTGGTACATGAAAAATTCCTGGGGCACCGGCTGGGGCGAAAGCGGCTTCATGTGGATCGAATACGGCTGCAGCAAAATCGGTTACGGAGCCAATTACCTCGAGTACTAATCCTTATTTTCAAACAGTAAAACGAAGGTATTATTTATTTTAAAAACGGCCTCGCTCATTGAGTGGGGCCGTTTTCTATACAACTTTAGTTGTAAAAAAAAAAATAAGCATACAACCAAAAAAAGAACTTTAGTTCAATTGATTTATGATTTTTTCATTATATTATTGGGGCATGGTAACTTTAGCAGGAAATCAAAAGACAAAATCAAAAAGACAATTTGAAAAAACTAAATTTAAAACATGGAGGTTTTAATGAAAAAATTATTCTTAATGCTACTCTGTATGGCTCTATTTGCCTCTTTTGCCCTTGCGAAAGACGGTATCGACCCGGTACAAAAAAGAGCGGAAATGCAAGCGAAGA
>JAGLQA010000087.1 GCA_023137075.1 Candidatus Aminicenantota bacterium | reverse complement strand
GCTGAATCTATCTGCCCGGCTGCAAGTTAATTTGCAATGGCAATCTGCTCGCGCAGCAGGACGGCATCGCCTATTTTTACCTCTTTGCCATTTTCGAACTTGAATTCCTTGATAACGCCGGGTCTGAAAACGAGGCAGTGACTGGAACCGCCGTGCAGGAAATAACCTAATTGGTCGCCCTTTTTAACATGCTGACCATTTTCAACTGTAATGATGCATGAGGATACTTCCGCCATACCGATAGGTATTACACACATTAACCCGATTTTTGAATTATCGGCTTTGATGTATATTAATGCCCGTGCGGCCACATGAGCAATATATCCTTGCGACAGATCAGGACTGGCGGGATCCATACCTTGTGACGTCGCCCCGGAGTAATAAGTGCCTGGTACCACATAAGCTTTCTCGATAGTGCCGGAAACAGGACTGTGCCAACGGTGATACTTAAATGCCGATAAGAAGGCCTGGTATACAGTCCCGTCGATAAAAGGTTTAACGTAGTTCTCGTAGTGCTCTTTGGAATCGTCACCTATGACTTTGGCTTCCACTTTGCCTTTGACTTTTACTTTGCCGATGACGCTGCCTTTATCTTTGGCCAACATGTCTTTCAACGAGTATGGTTGAGATTTTACCCAGAACCAGTCATGCTCTTTTACATTTTCTTGAATCTGGACAACCTCTGATTCACAAGCGCTAACGATGACGTTATCTTTTTCGGGTATCGGAAGAGGACGCACGCCTTCCTTAAATTCCCTGGTAAAGAAATCATTCCAGGAATCAAATCCCCAGTATTTATCATCAGGATCGTGTTGAAATTCATCGATTTTAATCGCTTCTTTTGCTTTTTCGCACTTCCAGCCGTTGGGACCGTCATTTAATACAGACAGTGAGGCTGAGCTGTTGAGGTATTCAGACCAATGGTTCAAAATTTCTCTAAACTCCCTGTTTACTTTCTCGATGCGATAGGCGGCAAATCCGGCGGGAACTCCCATGGTCCAGTTGAGTAGATGGTTTATAGGGAAACCCACCAAATCGGTTTCATTAAATTCAGGCGCGGTTTTTATAATCTCATCCATCAGTATAATCATTTCATCTATACTTTTAAGATAGCCGCTTCCACCGTCAAGGGTTTGGTAGTATTCGGGGACCTGATCGATCATCTTTGTAAAATACATTCGAATAACCGGATCGTTATCGATTACCTTTTTGAAATTTTTCATTACCGGGGAAATATCTGTTATTGCTTTTCTTTTTACTTTCGCTCTTAGCTCATTCAGGTAGTCTATAGTGATTTTCGCATGCTTTAGTGCCCGGTCTTTACGTCCCGTACCTCTCCTTTCAGCATGAAGACCCAGTGTTAAAATAAACACAATCAACATACAAGACAGAATCACTGCCGTTTTTTTCATTTTCATGTTAAATTCTCCTTTTTATATAATTATTTTAATCAAAAAGTTTTTCCTGGGCAAAACTTTTAAAAACCATCCGATTTACACCATTCTTCATACTTCATATGTCCTTTCGCAAGGCATTCGATCATCCGACTTATATTTGGTCAAATGATACGCCCTTATTTTAATACACCGAATCACGAAATACTATAACAAATCGGTCAAAAAATATAAAATTTCGATCATTGTTAAAATGAATGCCCGGTAATATAAGAGATATAAGAGAGTTTGAACGATTCCAATTTTAGAATTGCCGGTTTTTCACTATAAAAATGGTGTGCAAACGGCATTCATGGTATAATCACTTTCAAATCAAAGATTGTAACGCGCAGAAAAAATAAGAATGAAAAAAGTTGTGATTATCGGCGCCGGACATGCCGGGATAGAGGCCGCCTATGCCGTTTCTAAGATGGGCTGCGAAGCCGTACTGGTGACCATCCACTTAGAAACCATTGCCCAGATGTCCTGCAACCCGGCTGTGGGCGGGATTGCCAAAGGTCACTTAGTAAAAGAAATCGATGCGCTGGGCGGAATTATGGGCCGGGCCGCGGATGCAACGGGTATCCACTTCAGGATACTGAACAAGAGCAAAGGCCCGGCAGTTCGGGCAACCAGGACCCAGAATGACAAAACCCTGTACCGCAATTATATGAAAGAGTTCCTTGAGAACACCGAAAACCTGGCCGTTTATCAATCCATCGTGTCGGGCATTACCATAAAAAACAACCGGGCGGTGGGTGTAAGCCTGTTAGAGGGCGGCTATATTGATGCGGACGCTGTGATTCTCACCAGTGGAACCTTCTTGAACGGAAAAATATACATCGGCGCAAGCGTGTACAACGCGGGCCGGTCCAATGAACCGGCTTCGATCCAACTGGCGGAGAATATTAAAAAATTGGGATTTGAAATTAGGCGCTTAAAAACGGGCACCCCGATGCGGTTGCACCACGACTCCATCGATTGGGCCCGTTTTGAGGGACAGCCGGGTGACGAACCGCCGATTCCCTTTTCACTGTTTACCGGTTTTAAAGTGAAAAACCGGGTCGTCTGTTACATGGGCCATACCAACGCGGCAGTCAAAAAAGTAATCGACGATAATCTTCACCTTTCCCCCCTCTTCTCCGGCTCTATCGAAGGTATCGGCCCGCGGTACTGTCCCTCTATCGAAGATAAAATCGTCAAATTCCCCCACCGGGAGACCCACCATTTTTACTTAGAACCCGAAGGCATTCATAATAAAGAGGTTTATGTCAACGGACTCTCTTCCAGCCTGCCGGTCACGGTGCAGGAACAAATCTTAAAAGCCATCCCCGGGTTGGATCAATCGGTTATGATGAGACCGGCCTATGCCATAGAATACGATGCCATCTCCCCTACCCAACTGCGCCATACCTTAGAAAGCAAAGCTGTCGAGGGTCTTTACTTTGCCGGCCAGATGAACGGTACTTCCGGCTACGAAGAGGCGGCGGCCCAGGGGCTGATGGCCGGGATCAACGCCGTCTTAAAATTGCGGGAAAAGGAACCCTTTATCCTGGGAAGGGATGAAGCCTATACCGCGGTTTTAATAGACGACTTAGTGACCAAAGGGGTGGATGAACCCTACCGTCTGTTCACCTCGCGGGCCGAATACAGGCTGCAGTTACGGGAAGACAATGCCTTTGAACGGCTGTCCCATTATGCCGTGGAAATGGGCCTACTGACCCCGGAACTCTACAACAGGGAGCAGCGGCGGTTTAAAAAACGAAAAAAAATCATCGAGCAACTGCGGGAGAAAAAAGCGAAGTACAAAGGGAAAACCCATCGGCTATACCACCTGTTAAAAATGCCGGAAATCGACTTCGCAAAACTTGAAAAACTGCACGGCGAACCGATTCTTAAGAAAAAGACCCTCAACGATGTTTCCTACATCGAAGCCAACGTGAAGTATGAAGGCTACATCAAGGTCCAGGAAAAAAATATTAAAAGATTGCGGCAATTGGAAAAAATCACCTTACCCGCAGATATCGATTATTTAAAAGTGGACGGGCTGTCCACCGAGGTGAGACAGAAGCTGCATAAAAACAGGCCGGCAAACCTGAAGGAAGCCTTAAAAATTCCGGGTATAACACCGGCTTCCCTCAACGCCATCTCCATCTATTTAACTTTGCAGGCCAAAAGACGCGGGGCGACCCGCCGGTAAGGGGAACCTTTATTTCAAAAAATGATCAAAATCTACGATATATTACTATCCGGCTATACAATAGATTTTTTTTAGGGAACTCCTGTTCCTTTTTATAATTGAAAATAACTCCAAATTCTGATAAGATTATAAAAGATGAAAACATTAAGACTAGCAATTGGTAACACCATGAAAAATAAAAATAGAAAAACAGAAAACAAACATGAAGCACTATCGATTTCCGACAGTGAGAATCGAGCGGAAATAATCCTCTATCAAACCGAAGATGGGAAAACCCGTATCGAAGTCCGATTGCAAGATGAAACTGTCTGGTTGACACAATTACAAATGGCCATGCTTTTCCAAACCACAAAACAAAACATTAGTTTGCATATCAATAACCTCTATAACGAGTATAAGTTGGAAAAAGATTCAACTGTCAAGGAATGCTTGACGGTTCAAAAAGAGGGAAACAGGCAAGTTTCAAGAAATATTGAATATTATAACCTCGATTTAATAATTTCAGTAGGCTCCAGGGTAAAATCAAATAGAGATACACAATTCCGAAAGTGGGCTACCGAACGCCTGTGGGAATAATTGCAACCGTCATCGCGATAGAAGACAAAAGGGGGCGTCCACTATAAGTTTTTTGTCAAGAGTTTATCCGGGTTGCCGGATTTGGTTGACATATTTTTTTTCTGTGATATTAGCATTACAGAGGGTAAAATGATATAATGTACGGAGAAAGTAGAGAATCAGTCATGAATATTCGAGAAGTTTTAAAAAAGCACCAACTATTTCAGCAGCTTCCCGGTAAAACCATCGCTCTCCTTGAAAAGGAGGCGGAGATCGTCAGCTTTGAACCGGGAGAGGTTATTATCCCCCCCGGGCATATCGGGAAATACTTCGGTATTGTAGTCCAGGGGCAATTGGAAGCAGTCAGCCTGAATGGAGAGAGATTGGGCGTTATCGATAAAGAAGAGTATTTCGGCGAGATGTCTTTGCTAACGGGTGAACCGAGCACTGCCGAGGTACGCTCGGTAATAGAAAGCTATGTTCTATTAATTCCTCATAATGTGATGTCGCGGATTTTGCCGGAAAGTCCCCATATGATAAAGAAGTTTTCCTCCACAATGCGTGTCCGGTTAATGCAGAGAGAGAGATCTGTAGAGGAGAGGGAGGCGCTCCATATCGCCCGGGGCAGTTTGCCCGGTCCCGGCGACCTTGTTTCCACTCCCGGCGCCACCGTCAAAAAAATAATAGTTATTAATTGCGGCGATTCATCCCTGAAGTGGAATTATTATGATCTCGATTCTCCGAATCATATCACCTGCGGCCAGTTGGATAATATCGGTTCCGAACATACGGTGCATATTGTCGAAACAGGACCCATAGGCAGTGTGAAAATAGAGAGAGGACTTCATAAAGCGAACCATACTGCTGCCTTTCAAGATATACTGAACTTCCTGACCGGTACCAAGGGGCCATTAAACTCCTTATGCGATATCGATGCGGTGGGGCACAAGGTGGTTCACGGCGGCGAAAAATACGGCTCACCTGTAGTCATCGACGACAAAGTGTTGGAAAATATCAGGGAATTGGGTTCATTTTCACACCTCCACAATGCGGCCAACCTTAAAGGAATAGAGGCCGCCTGCAAACTGCTGCCCGGCACCATCCAGGTAGCCGTGTTCGATACGGCGTTTCACCGGACCATACCTGCTTATGCGTACCTGTACGGGATACCGCGGAAATTTTACGAGGAGAAAGGTATCAGGCGCTACGGATTCCACGGCACATCCCACCACTATGTCGCCTTAGAAGCGGCTGCTTACATAAAAAAACCGATAGATAAGCTCAAAATTATTACCTGCCACTTAGGCAGCCGGGCTTCGATATGTGCCGTTGACCACGGTCGCTCCATCGACACCAGTACGGGGTTCACGCCCTTAGAGGGATTGGTTATGGGCACCCGTTCCGGGGATATCGATGCCGGCATTCTTATTCATCTCGCCCGGGAGCATAACTTCACCATCGACGAAATAAGCGAAATGTTAAACCGGGAGAGCGGGCTATTCGGATTATCGGGAATCTCCGACAACATGAACGAGTTAAAAGAAGCCGCTTCCCAGGGAAACCGGGAAGCCCTGGCAGCTATCCGGGTATTCTGTTACCGGGTCAAGAAATATATCGGCGCATATATTGCCGTTTTAAATGGGATCGATCTCCTGGTCTTCACCGGCAGTATCGGTGTGAGTTCTGCCGGTGTACGGGCGCGGGTATGCCAGGGACTTGATCGCCTTGCACTTCTGCTTGATGAAATAAAGAACCGTTCTATCGAATCCCCCAAAGACATAGAAGATATCTCCGATCCGTCGAGTTCGGTTAAAATACTGGTAATTCCGACTCAAGATGAGAAGATGATTGCCCGTGAAACCATACGGGCGCTCAGACAGAAGGAAGCTTCTGAAATCATGGGTATGCCGAGAAACAGGCAGCAAGAGATACCCATCAGTGTTTCATACCGGCATGTTCATTTAAACGAGGAGACGCGGGACATTCTGTTCGGCAAAGGTTATAAGCTTACTCCCGATGAAAAACTCTCCCACACCGGCCAGATCGTTTATAGAGAGAGGGTAACCCTGGTTGGTCCAAGAAGAAAAATTGAAAAAGTCAGGATACAGGGGCCTATGAGACCGGAAGCCCAGGTGGAGATAGCCAGGACGGAAGAATTCCTGCTGGGAATTGATGCGCCGGTGCGCGAATCGGGGGATCTTGCCGGGACACCGGGTATCACGATAGAAGGCCCGAAAGGGAAAGTTGTCCTGAAACAAGGGGTTATCAATATCCAGCGGCATATCCAGATGGACCCCGAGGATGCGCTGCTTCACGGTCTCCGGGACGGAGACAAAGTGCAGTTTACCGCCGGTGGAGAGCGGCCGTTAATATTCACGGATGTTCTGATAACGATCAGTCCACACCACCGGTTAGAGATGCATATCGACAGTGACGATGCCATGGCAGCCGGTATTGAGACGGGAATGATGGGCCGGATAAGCGGAATAGTCGGCCGCCGTGCCGAGTAGACGGTGAAAAGCCTCCAGGTTTTTATCTCTTTTTGCTCTTAATTTTCGGAGAGCAATCTTTCTACATACTTTAAATATCGCTCCGGGGCTTCCGTGATTTTGATACCGGTTACGGCACTGCCGTTAGCGGAAGACGAATTCGTACTCTTCTTGCTCCACATTATTTTCCCTTTTAATGAAAAGGTATCATCGGCGACACCAATTTGTAAGGATACCGGACTTTTAATGGGGAGCACTGTGGTAGTGATAACAGACATCCCGGTCTTAGAGATATTTTCTGTTAATCCCATACTTTCAAAGCCTTCCTGATCGATATTGATCAGCAGTTTGTTTTCTAATCTAACTTCGTTTCTTTCTTCTGTCATGTAAATCACCCGGACTTAAATTGCAAGAAATTTTGATGCCATTTCCCCAAACTCACCCGTCTTTGGGGGAAAGAAAAGACAAAAAAAACTCATGTCAACCAAAAGACTTGATATAACCGGATTTCAACCCGACTCTCTTTTTTTTAATAATAGGGAAGTGCTCAGATCTTGACCGGGGGGAGCGCAAACGAAATGCAAAAAAAGGGGTAATTTTTTTACATTTATTACCTCCATTTCCTATCCCGGTCCGGGGCGTAAACCTCCCGCCACAGGATACCTGAAAATCCCCTCCTACTTAATTTAATGACGGACAAACCGCCGCGGGGGGTAACCACTGGGTTCCCCCCCCGCGAAGGTCCGCGGGTAAAGGAGGTGTGTCTTTATTGATTTATTTTACCGTATCGATGGCTTTTTTCAGGGCATCTTCCAATAATTTGGTATCGGGCTTTTTTACAAAGTCGTTTTCCATAAGCAGATCGAGGATGGCCCTTGCTTCTTTGATATCTTTCAAGGTCTGGTCATAAATGGTTTGCCAGTCATATTCTATCCTGGCAACGCCGTTTTTAATAGCTTCCGTGGCAACATCCGCCGCTTCATTGGCAAACATTTCGGTTTCATCCATGGTGGGCATGATATAATCGGGACTGATGCCTTTCTTTTCGGCAAAATTGGCCATCGAGTAAGCGGCCTTAATGGCCATCTCATCCGTAACCTTGCGGGCGCGGACGATCAGTGAGCCTTTCAGGATACCGGGGAAACCCAGGGAATTGTTCACCTGGTTGGGGAAATCCCCTCTACCGGTAGCCACGATGTAGGCGCCAGCTTCTTTGGCTGCGTAGGGATAGATCTCCGGTACCGGGTTGGCGCAGGCAAATACGATGGGCTTGTTTCCCATCAAACGGATCCAACCCTGTTTCACAGTCTCCGGTCCGGGCTTACTTAAGGAAATCAATACATCCGCGTCTTTCATAGCGTTTTCGATACCCGTTATTTTGCCGGGATTGGTTTTGTCACACAATCCCTGTTTACGGTAAAAACGGGGATCCGCGTAGATATCGCGGCGGTCTTTGTGCAGTGAGCCTTTGGAATCGAAGAGAATCAATTTTTCCGGGTCACCACCGGCCTGTAATATCAGCCTGGCAATGGTTGTATTGGAAGCGCCGGCACCATATAGAACTATTTTTACCTTATCTATGTCTTTTTCGACGATCCGCAGCGCGTTGATTAAACCGGCCAGGGTAACGGAACCGGTGCCCTGGGCGTCATCATGCCACACCGGGATGTAGCACTCTTCCCGCAGCGTATCCAGGACTTTATAGCAATTGGGTTGGGAGATATCTTCTAAGTTCACCGCGCCGAAACTGGGTTGTAACATCTTTACAAAATCGATAATTTTATCCGGATCGTGCTCGCCTTTGTCATTGTAACTGTCGACACAAAGGGCGACAGCATCCACACCGCCTAAATATTTCATCAGGTATGCCTTTCCTTCCATAACTCCGAGGCCTCCCGGGGGAGTGCAGTCACCGTCCCCTAACACACGGGTGGAATCGGATACCACGGCTACCAGGTTGCCCCGGTTGGACAATTCAAATGAAACGTCATTGTTATCACGGATAGAGGTGGAAACAGAGGATACGCCCGGAGTATACCAGACGTTAAACCAGTTAAAACCGTAAACCCCGGCTTTGGGCATACTCATCATTTTTCCGCCATAAAACTTATGGGTGGAACGGGACAGTTCTTTAAGAAAAACAGTCTTTCCTTTGGCAATTTGTTCCTGGGAAAAATTCTCAGGAAATAACTCGTTTAAATTTGAAAGTGAAATATCAATTTTTGACACAATGGCCTCCTTCTTTTTATGAATTTGTCAAATATCACATTTTGACTATTTTTGTCTTTGATTTCAGTCCTTATACTATATTTTTTTTTTCGGTTTAAGTCAATACCCTCAGGCAAAAAAATTTATTTTTTAACATTATATTTTATTGCGAAAAATATTATTTAATACTATAATTTATTCATGAAGAAATACCCG
>JAGLQA010000869.1 GCA_023137075.1 Candidatus Aminicenantota bacterium | reverse complement strand
TATTTTTTTTTCTTCCATTAAATATTCTATTCGTTACCGGGAAAAAGCTTGACTGTAGAAAAAACAACCTTACACAAAAGGCAGGCGGTGAGATCACCGGCAATTATCGTCTTGTAATTGCCGGAAGCTCACCGACTCCGGGGGAGATCGCCGGCTATTATCTTTAGATAATTACCGGAAGCTCCCCCGGCCCCAAAACACCAACAAAAATTTTAAAACAAAAACCCCCGGTATGTTTAAAACACTATAAAACTTTATGCTCTATTTTTCTTTTATCTCCCGGTGAAATCACACAGAATCCCCATAAACCGCCGATCTCCTTTAAATGCATACCAAACCCTTATCTGTGGCAATTTCTCCCTATCTTATAAGCGTGGTAAATCTGCTGTGTAAGCTTAGATTATTTTATAAGCGAAAAGATAATAATAAACCTGAAAAAATTATGTTGACAGAATAATATATTTATACTACTTATTTATATGGTTCCGATTCGTGCCGGTTACGATAACGAATAAAAGCAAAGTAGAAAGTAAAACGAAAATGGATAAAAGAGTGATTGAAAATGACTTTTAAAGAATTTGCCGCAAAGATACCGTGTTTATGGTTGTCACCTAAGCAGGTAGCACGACTCATGCAATGCTCCATAGAGCATGTTTACGACCTTGTAAAACTGGGTCGGCTATGCTATATTAAAGACGGGCGGAATATTAGGTTCCGACCCAAGGACTTAAATGATTACGAAAAGCGTTTATTTGCCAGGAGACAACATGTCACTCTACAAGAGAAAAGACTCTAATGTCTGGCAGATGTGCTTTTTCGTGAACGGTCAAAAAGTTCGCAGGTCTACCAAAACCACCAACAAAAAAGTTGCTCAAAGGATGTATGAAAGGGCAAAAGTTGAAGCCTTAGAGGGCAAATTTTTTAAAAACGAAAGAAGCAAAATGCCTTTCGACGAAATGGTAAACGAATTCCTGGAGAAACACAGCAAGGTAGAAAAAGAAAGCTACGAAAACGACATTTCAATAGGAAAGCGTTTAATCAAGTATTTTAATCAAACCCCAATCGGTAAAATCACGGTCTATGACATCAAATCATGGCGCAGTTGGCGTAAAGGCCATATCACCAACAGGGGAACGCCGATCAGCAAAGCAACGTTAAACCATGAGCTTTCATTTTTACGGACAATGTTTATGTTGGCCGAGGAATGGGGCTGGATACCGGAGAGTCCGGCTAAATCTGTCAAACGTCTTAAAGGAGAAGTCAAACGGATGCGGTTTTTAAACCGGGATGAAATAGCCCGGTTACTCGAATGCTCCGAAGGCGTTTTAAAGCCGATACTAATAACGGCAATCTCTTCCGGGATGCGGTGCGGTGAAATTTTCAACCTGAAATGGAAAGATGTTGATTTTGAAAACGGATTTGTCAAGGTAGAAAAGAGCAAGAACAAAGACCGGCGCGACATACCGATTGAGGGTTTTTTAAGAGAAACACTCGAAAGCCTGACCGAGAGCCGGGCTAAAGGAGATTATGTTTTTTTAAAGAAAGATGGTTCGGGAGTAAAACGTAACTATGTTATTTATCGTTTTCAACATGCGAAGAAGAAAGCGGAAATTGAAGATTTCCGGTTCCATGATTTACGGCACACGTCGGCGAGTCTGTACGCCACCGGTGGTTGTGACATCATGTCGTTAAAAAATCTTTTAGGTCATCAAAATATTGTGATGACTCAGAGGTATGCACACCTTATGCCGGAAGCGCACGACAGAACCCGCAGGATAATGAACGATTTCTGGAAGTCATCAAATGGTGACTCAAAAAAGCACACACCCGAAAAAAACTAAAAAGAAAACATGGTCGAAAGGCGCGATAATTCAACGTTTTAAAAAAGTGTTTTGGTAGACACAACTAATGACGCATCCCTGGGCGAATAGGGGGTTGACAGTTTCTCAAAAGAATACTATATTAAAAGTGGAAAAAAAAGATTAAACATTGAAGGATATCAAGATGTCCGGGTATTCCGAAAAAATTCCGTCTTTAGTTATGATAAACATATTTTCCAGGATTGCAGTGGCCATGATAATTCTATCGCAAGGATCATTATGAATCCGAGGTAAAAGAACCGATTTACAAGCAATATCGGAAGTAATAGGTACCTCTTGAATCCCATGATGTTTTACCGCCTCCTTAAACCATTCATCAGGAGATAAAGGCAATTCTATTTTACCTTTAACTGTTTTTATGGCTATTTCAAAGGCGGAAATAGAGGAAATATATAAATTACCGGCATTAATTCGCAAAGCTTTCTTTACATTATTCGTTAATGCATCTTGATTGGAGACAAGCCAAATCAGAGTACAGGTATCCAGTAAATACATTTTTTCCGATTATCTTAAAAGATCGGGCCAGTCCTCTTCATCTAAAGGAGTGGTAGGATCTTCATGGATTTTTACTCCCGTTAATTTTGGGTTTTGTTTTAGAGGGTCCCGAAGTCCGTCCAGGGGAACCAATAAGGCTATCGGTTTTCCATTCCGGCAAATTTTTATTTTTTCATGGTTCTTTTCTACTTTTGATAGAAGATATGACAACTGGTTTTTTGCTTCATTCGTGTTGACCTGTATCATTTATAATCTCCTTGTTTGACC
>JAGLQA010000868.1 GCA_023137075.1 Candidatus Aminicenantota bacterium | reverse complement strand
TCATCGGTACAAGGGAGCCGTTGTGGATGATACTGTTTATCCAGATGAAGTCGTCTGTAATAAATCCTCTGCCCACGTGGGGCAAAAAGATGATCAATTTGGATACTAATAGCAGTACCGGAACGATAATCCGGACGGCAGTGCCTTTCCTGGAAATTTTTACCCATCTAAATGAAAAATCCCCTGTTATTTTCGCCATCGAATGTTCCTCATTTTCCCCAATGGTTTTTCACCCGAGAATAAATTATACTTTAGCAAAATTATGAAAGCCAAGGGCCGGGCCTGATAAAAAAAATTTTTCTTTACATGTCTTTGTTTTTTTTGTAAAATCAAACTGTCATAAAAAAGGTAATAATTAAACAGGAGGCATCGGAGAGTAATGGGGATGTTAAAAAGGATAAAAAAAATCAGGGAGAATATTTTCTTTGAAGGGAAGAATAAGATTGATTTACTGGAATCACCCGTAATCAATGTAGTAAACATTGAATTTACATCCAGGTGTAATCTGAAATGTGTCTATTGTGCTGTCAGTCAACCCGGCTATGAAAGTGCCGATCTTGACCCGAAAACATTGGAAATCCTTATCGAATCGTTAAAAGACAGTAATGTCAGGGTTGTGAATGTGAATGGTCATGGGGAAACGACCATATACAAAAACTGGCACCTGTACTGTAAAAAGATGCTCGACATGGGGTTGCGCCTCCATATTACCTCGAATTTTGCCAGGGAATTCTCCCATGAAGAACTCAAGGCCCTTTCAGAATTTGAAACTATCACAGCCAGTTGTGATACCAGCGACCCGGAGTTACATAAAAAGTTACGCCGCGGAGCGGATCTGCGCACCCTATGCCTGAACATAATAAAAATTCGCGAAATGGCACTTAGGGATAACCGCCAACCACCGCAGTTTGCCTTTAATTGTGTTGTTTCCGACCAAAATGTTTCGGGATTAATGGATTATGTTGTATTTGCCAGGGTATTGGGGATAAAAAACATCAATTTTTGCAGTATGAAAAAATATCCGGATGTAAAAGGAAGTTTAAACCCGGTTCACATTTCGGAAATGCCTATCGATTTGTTATCCGGTGTAAAAGAAACCCTAAACAAATCGATTCTTTTCTTAAAACGATCCGGTATAAGCTGCCAGATGCAATTGGGCTTATTGGATTCATTAGAACAGAAAATTGAGAATCCAGGTAAAACGAAAACGGTTGTTACCGAAGAGACCGGCAGCCTGGTTGAGCATGAAGAAAGAGAACGAATCGCAGCAGAACCGGTAAAAAAAGACAACCAACCTGCTTCTTCATCCGCTACGAAGGTATCTCGAACTCGGGATTGCCTGGACCCATGGAGTTTTATCATGGTCCGGGCGAATAAAGAAGTAATACCCTGCTGTTGGTACCAGTCGCTTCACTCGTCGGGCATACATCGATCATTATTTGATGTGTTTAATAATACGAAGGCCAGAGAACTCCGCAGGCGGTTGCTCACCGGTGATTTACCGCCGGATTGTATGGATTGTACCGGTAGGAAGTGGACATCGACCGATAATCTTAAAAAAAAGGTCTGGAATTATGTACATCCCGGTATC
>JAGLQA010000867.1 GCA_023137075.1 Candidatus Aminicenantota bacterium | reverse complement strand
ATCCTTCAACTCTTACGGCTGCAGAACTTAACCTGAACGCCCTGAAGTAATTCGGTTCGGTTTTCTCGCCCTCGCACACAATCAGGATACTTTCGGGCGGTACGCCCCTGTATTTTGATTTTCTTTTTAGCGATCTGTTCTTTCTTTTCCAGAATAAGTTGTCCGTTCCCATCAATCCTCGTTATTGATGTTTTCAAATAATGATTCGATATCACCTATGAAAGGAATTGCCCCGTATTTACCCATTATATAATTTTTATTAAAAGAAGCGTCCTTACGTACATTTATTCTATATTCATCAAGAGAGTAAAGCTCTGTGGCGCCATACTCATCCTTTTGAGTAAACCAGATTTGATCTCTCCTGAAAAATTGATTGGTCAGGATGTTTGTGTCATGACAGGCAAAAATTAGTTGAGATTTAGTACCGGGATTCTGATCTTTAGCGGGATTGGTGTGATGGAACAAATCGATAACCGCCCGGGTCAAGAGAGGATGCAATTTTGATGTCAGTTCGTCAATGAAGAGAACTAAATTGTTTCTTAAAGCATCATATATAGGTCCTGCAAGATCGAAAAGAACCTGTGTCCCTGCTGATTCATGAACCGAAAGATCAAATTCTACATCGGAAACCGGTTTGTTGTCTTCTCCGTATTTTTGGTGGATGGTTTGACGAGAAGATGCTCGGTCATAAATACGTCCCTCTTTTTCCCTCTTTCTGAGAGACTCTACTATATTTACCTCCTTGATACTTTTAAGTCCTAAATCTGCAACTTTAAGTAGTTTTAATACAAATTCCCTGAATTCTTTTTTTTCGAAATAAAAGGAACTCATGGAATCTTCCTGGATATCGAGAGTAACAAAAAGGTCATCGAACCATTTTAATATCTGTTTTGCCGTTTGCCCGTTAAATTGGTCAACTACAGAAAGGAAGAGAGCATTTTCTCTTGTCTTGCTCTCCAAACCTTTACCTTCCTTAAAGCCGGAACCCAAATGAATTTTGTCCTTCTCTCTTATGAAAAGTAATGCCTCCCTGATTGTTGGGACATAGTACAACCATTCATTGTGAACACGCTCCCTATCTACCTGGAAACCGTATCTATACCGTATATTGTCTAATTGGAAAGTTACTTCAAAGGTTGAAGGCGCTTTATCTGTTTCGGTGCTTAAACGAAATTCTTCAACCTTTCTTATTTTATCGGTTGAGCTTTCTTTAGAAGAGCTTAAAATGAAATCTCTCATGAAATCGATGGCTTTTATTAAGTTCGACTTGCCGCTGGCATTGGCTCCGTAAAGAACAGCGCTTTTTAGCAACCTGAGTTTATCGTTCACCGGTATGGTATTTGTCTCTAAGTGCTCCCTGTCTGACGACGCAACCATACTCAGGGTAACCATATCCTTGAACGAGAGAAAATTTCCAACTTTAAATTCTATCAACATCTTTTACCTCTCATTTGGTCTTTATAACTGAAAAAAAAACTAAAGTCAAGTTATTTGCGGAAATTCCTCAAAAAAAATCTTTTCAAATTCATTTTGTGTGTTTTTTTGGTGAAGTAACAACTCTTGTTTTGACGTGTTTTTTTGTGATTCAGTTATGGGGATTGACAATTATTTTGTTGAATGGTACTATGATTTATGTTGTTGAAGTACAAAATTTTTCCCGGTATTCCCCGGGTATTTCAGTCGGAGGTAATTTAGAATGAAACAGAAAAAAAGATTTTTGTTAATAGTTACGTTATTGATTTTTTGTGCGGCTCTAACAGCGGTTGCGTCAAATTTCAAGGGAGAAAAATCTTATGATTATATCGACCTGATGAAAATCGCAAAAACCGAGGGATATGTTCGGGTTATCGTTCATATGGATGTGCAGCGGATTCATGAACTGACCGCGGAATCCAACCGCTACAAAACCGGATACGGCGATATCGTCTACATCAGCGAGGCATCCGCCGCGGATGAAAAATTAAAAAGAGCCATCTCGCATACGGCCGACCAGGTCTTGCATGAATTGAAGGGCAAAACCTATGAAATCAATCATATCTTTTCTACGATTCCTTACTTAGGTTTAAACCTATCCCCCGAAGCCCTGATGGTGATGAAAAATCTTCCCCAGGTGTTAACCATCAGGGAAGACCGGCCCCACCCCCTGCCTGAAACCTGGAAAGAAAACGGAAATGATAGTATTGCTAAGCCACAATTGGTTGATTCAACAAAACTTGTTGGGGCAGACAAAGCCTGGAGCATGGGATATACCGGGGACGGCTGGTATGTGGCTATCTTAGATTCCGGCATTCGCAGGACCCATGAGTTCTTTACCGGTAAAAATATCGTGGAACAATGTTATTCGCTGCTGAAGGATTGCCCGAATGGCCAAAACTCCATGTCCGGGACCGGCGCGGCGGCCCATATCATGAGTGGTGAATACCACGGCACCCATGTAAGCGGTATCGCGGCCGGGAACAATAAAAATAATATGTATGGCGTGGCTAAAGACGCCGATATAATTATGGTTCAGGTGTTTTCTTATATCGCCGCCTGGAACGATATCGGCAGTTACGATTCGGACCAGATAAAAGGGCTGGAATATCTGTATCAAAAGAGAAACCAATACAAGATTGCCGCCGTTAACATGAGCTTAGGCGGCTATGAATATACCGGCCCCTGTGACAGCATATACGGCGCTGAGAAAGCGGCCATCGATAACCTGAAAGCCGTGAGAATTCCCACGGTGATTGCAAGTGGAAATGCCGCTGCTTGCGGCGCCATCGATGCCCCGGCCTGTATCTCCTCCGCGGTTGCCGTGAGTGGAACGGATAAATCTGATAATCATTGGTTCTGGGCCAGTTGGCACCAGACTATGGTGGACCTGATGGCACCGGGAGCAGGCATTGTTTCTGCGAAGACGAACAGCAATACCCACTATGGCAGCGCCAGCGGCACCTCGATGTCAACCCCCCATGTGACGGGCGCCTACGCCATATTGAGACAATTTGATCCCAATTTAAGCTTTGCGAACGCGTTAAAAGTATTTAAGGACGAAGGCAAGAAAATCACTTCCCTCTGCCAAGCCACACCTCAAACACCCCGCATCGATGTGGGAGCCGCTATTCAAAGCCTCATGTCGCTTGCTCCTCCTCTCAACTTTGCCGGTGAACAAGAAATAAATCGTTCCCTGCTGCAAACAGAATATCTCAATCTCCTCACCTGGGACTCGAATCCTCAAAATGCCCAGAATAACCAGAATATTGTAAAATACCGGATTTATACGGTTGACAATTCCAATAACTTAACCTTTTTAGCGGAAGTCGATGCCGATACTTTCGAATACCGGCACCGGATGGTCACCAAAGATACGGAGTACAAATATGGTGTAAAATCGATTAACGACAAAGGTGAAGACAGCACACCCGCATACACAACCGTAGAAACGCTTTAATGGTACAACCGAGAAAACGCCTCTATTTATCCAACAGCAATAAAGACGCGGTATGAGGGTCACAAAGGGCAGCTAATCGATGAAAAGGGAAGCCTTCCGATCGGAGAAGTGAAAATTGACCTATTCCAATATCGCCATCATAAAACTTTCTTCACTGGGTGATATTATACACACGCTGCCGGCTTTCAACCTCCTTAGAAAAAAATTCCCCGATGCCCGGATTAGCTGGATCGCAGAGCCGGCAGGCGCTAAGTTATTGGAAAATTTTTCTGGAATAGATGAGATTATAGTTATTCATTTGAAAACCCCCACTCTTTTAAATAAATTTAAGGAAGTGCGAAGAATTATTTCGACTTTTCGGAAGAAATTCGACCTGGTATTTGATTTCCAGGGATTGCTAAAATCCGGTGTGTTATCCTATCTTTTGCGGAGTTATACTATCGGGTTTGATA
>JAGLQA010000866.1 GCA_023137075.1 Candidatus Aminicenantota bacterium | reverse complement strand
ATAAAATCTTCTATAAACAGATTGTATCCGGCAGCAGATATCGATCTCCTGCGAACCAGTTTTTGATAAAAGGGTTCGATGTGAGTTTTGAGGGTAAATAGTTTAAAGGAACTGAGGGGAATCTTGAAATACTTGTTTTGAAAATAATTAACCAGGGTAGTTCGGGGAAAACCGAGATCGATGAACTTCTTGTTGACTGTCTTAAACTGGATGAAGAAAAATAAACAATAGAGGGCCAACGCGATAAGGGCCCCGATAATGATCATGTGAATGAACATCTTTACTCGACTGACTCGCTTTTCATGCGCTTCTACTAATGACATTTTTTTTCTCCTATTTGATTGCTTTTTGATTGAGCTAACCCACCCCGTCTGCTTCGCAGCCACCCCTCCGGGGGAGGGGATTTCTCGATAGCACTCTTAGAGATCTACCAGCACATTCCCCTCTTGAGAGGGGTGCCCCGAAGGGGCGGGGTGTGTTTGTTTTAGGCCACCAGTTGCACTTTCCAAAAAGGTTTCTGGTCGCCGAAGTCAATCTACATATCAAATGATATTCCAGGGCCATCGATGCCTCCGTCTTCACCGGGTATATCGATTCCGGGCGAATCCGGGTCCACGCCAATGCCAGGTGTACCGGGTTCGATGAAAAAATCCGAATTCAGCGATTCACCAAAGGAATCCGGGACTATTTCAACCGCTGGCGGATTGCCGCTTATGAAAGCCTCCATGTCTAAACCATGCCGGGCAAAGGGAATGTAATCGTTGAAAAAAGACTGCATCGATTTGTCCCGGTCATGCTTACTCAATTCATTAAGGACATTACCTTTACCGGGAGTAACTCGCGAATTTACCGCCTCCGCATGCTTTGATAAATAACTCGAATACCTGTCCAAAGAGGCTTTGTAATAAATCTCACTTTTCTCCTTGAAACCGAGGGCTTTCTTCTCGATTTCAAGATGATTCAAAACATCCTTCTCAGGACTTTTCCCTTTATGGGCGTGTATCGTTTTCGCGACATCATTCGCCTGGGTTTTGAACTCAAGATACTTGATATAGTTGGCGTCACCTTTTTGCAGGTCTGCCGTGATCTTTCGGTGAAGCTGCGAATTCTCAAACCTGGCAGGTGTTAACTTTTCCAATTGCCTGTGAATAAATCGTTCTTCATTTTTTATTTGCGTGTGATACTTGAAATCACGAATGCTTATTTTAAACTGCTCATTCTTGACGGCATCATAGAGGGCGAAGCGGTCATTGGTGACTATCTCCAACTCGTGCCGGGACCTGGAAATTTTGACCAGGAAGTCGTTCCTGCTGTTCATCAACTTCTGGTGGGTATTTATATGGGCTACTACCCGGTTATAGTCGGCTCCTTGCACCCGGTAGGTGGTGCGGCAGTAGGCATGATCGATGTAGTCGTATTTATCCGCCGGGATGACAACATCTTTTTTCCGGGTGGTGACGGTTATCTTGCTGCCTTCGATCTTTTTTATTTCTCCCACATCATCCTTACTGATGAAATGCTCATTAATGACATCCTTTTTCAGGAAAATTACCTTATCTCCGGGTGCAAATTCCCGGATATGTTTCTTGCCTAAAATATCGGTTACCTTGAAATCATATCCTTTGCCCAAATCACCTTTTACCTTAAGGTTTCCGCGAACAAAATCGTTAATGGCGGTACGGTCTTTGTTGGTGGCTGTGATAATAACCGTGTCGTTCCGCTCACCAGCGGGCAGTTTGGCGTATCCTTCGGCT
>JAGLQA010000865.1 GCA_023137075.1 Candidatus Aminicenantota bacterium | reverse complement strand
AGACAATTGTTAAAATAGTATAAAACTAAATCCAAACCCATTTCCCCGCAATTGGGAATGATTCTTTACTCTATCCTGATGCAGTTTAATGTGGCTTAGTACGTAATAAGTGCGGCGTATCGGCCTGTCTAAATAATGGCTTAATCGCTGGGTGTGGCCGGCAGCGTAACGGTAAAGCACGATCCCTCTCCGGGCGTACTGGTCACCGTAATTGTACCGTTATTTTTTTCAACAAATTCTTTGCATAATATCAAACCCAGGCCACTGCCTTTTTCTTTTGCTGTTCCGAGAGTGGATTTTTGCTTATCGATACGAAAGAGATGTGAGATAATGTCTTCAGGTATCCCAATCCCGGTATCGGCTACACTGACCTGAACTACGTCTGTACTCACGGAAGCGCTGATTTTTACCTTTCCGCCGGTATCCGTGAATTTTATCGCGTTGGAGATGAGATTGCGAAAGACAATGCGAATCATATTCCTGTCTGCAAAGGCATAGTCGCCTTTGTCGATATCGGAACGTAACCGGATATTCTTTTTCTCGGCATTTTCCTTAAATAGGTTGATATTTTCCCTGACCAGGGCGCCCAGGTTTATTTTTTCAAAGTGAGACTTAATCACTCCTCTCTGGGATTTTGACCATTCGAGAAGATTCTCTAAGAGTTCGGAAACCTGGTTTGTGCCGACATATATTTTATTGATGAATTCTTTTTTTTTATCTGCGTCGAAATTATCGAAGTGCTTACACAACAATTCGGCGGAAAATAACAAAATCTGCAGCGGATTTCGTAAATCATGAGCGATAATGGAAAACAGTTTATCCTTTGTGGCATTTAACTCTTTCAACCTTTCCCGGGCAAATTTGAGTTCTAAGTGAGTCTTAATCCGGGACAAAAGCTCTGCTGCCTTAAAGGGTTTGGTTACGTAATCCACTGCTCCGACCTCAAAGCCTTTGAGGACATCTGTTGTTTCTACTCTTGCCGTGAGAAAAATCACCGGTATATCTTTCGTTCCGGGGATTTTTTTTAATTGCTCGCAAACCTCGAAACCGTCCATTTCCGGCATCATGACATCCAGGAGTATCAGGTCCGGGCACGCTCCCGGGATCATACTGAGCGCCTGTTTGCCGTTTCCGGCCGCGGCCATCCGGTAATTTCCTTTTTTTAGAATATTATATAAAACTTGCAGATTTGTCGGTTCGTCCTCTGCAATAAAAATCAACGGTTTCGGTCGTTTTTCGAGGTTTTTATCATTCACGATAAATAATAATAATAAAAAGTAAAAATAAAGTCAACAACATTTTTTGTTCATCATTTTTTGTTGCTTAACCACCCATTTTTTATTTTGAGCCAATTGAAAAAATATTTGACGAATTTGAAAATAAAATCAATTTGAAAGCAGTGAAAAGAATTAAAAATGTTAAATTGTAAAGCGTTCCCTTTCAAGAGACCATAAGGGAACAGGCCTCTCATTTGACATATCGTTTTGGCAGCATCGACGAAAAATAATGACAGTTTTTTTTATAGGCTTCGGGAAGAAGATGATTTATACGGATTGAATATCAAATGAAGAGACCTGACCTC
>JAGLQA010000864.1 GCA_023137075.1 Candidatus Aminicenantota bacterium | reverse complement strand
AAAGGGAATTAAATAATTAATAGGGATTCTAAAATGAATCAAAAATTGTAAACGGCGCCTCCGCCAAGATAAATACCGTTCTTAAAACCGATTTCAATCCTGACTTCAACTTTGTTCGAAATATTGATCATAATGCCGATGGGAATATGAACCACCGGGACAATAAGACTCTTCACATAAGTCTCCTTGACTGCCAGATCCGGATCTTCGTCGGTGTGAAATCCCTCGGACCAGATATAAGCCCTGCCCACTCCCAGGCCAAAACCGATATAGGGATGAACCACAAAACCGGGAAAAATGCCGATCAGGACGGTCGCGGTCAGATTCACCTGGCTGAGCCCGCCTTCAACATCCAATTGCCGGTTGTCCTCATTTTCCCGCCAGAAACCTTTGCCGGACATATTACTGTATTCTAGAGAGAATAAAGCCCCAATGGCTGACCGGGGGCCTTTAACACCATAGGACCGGACTTCAAAAGAAGCGGCATACCCGCTCAAGGTGGGATGCTCATAGGCAAACTTATCCAACAAAAAATTGGGGACGCCAAAACCGCTTATCCTTAAACCGACCCCCCACCTGGGCATGTCATCGACCGCAAAAAGAGACGCACTCAAAATCAACATGACAGCCATAACAGGGATTATTCGAAATAATCTCCTGCCGGCTGACCAACCCCGGCTGCTATTCCTATCCAGGTTTATGATTTTATTTTTATGCTTCATTTTGGCTTTATCCTCCTGCTTTTTTTCATGAACCGTCCCAAAGACTGCCGCCGGCATGTGGGACCTAATCCATTCGATAATTAGGTGATTCTTCGGTAATGATAACATCGTGGACATGGCTCTCCTTTAACGATGCACCGGAAATCTTGATAAACCGGGCTTTTTCCTTTAACTCTTGAATGTTCCGGCAGCCGGTTAAGCCCATCCCGGCTCGGACACCGCCCATCAGGAGGGGGATGAGATTCATAACACTGCCCCGGTAAGGAACCCGGCCTTCAATTCCTTCGGGAACCAGCTTAGATTCGGAAAATTCATCTTCCTGGAAGTAGCGGTCTTTGCTTCCGGCTTTCATCGCCCCGATTGAACCCATTCCCCGGTATTTTTTATAGGAACGGCCCTGATAAATGATCAATTCTCCCGGGCTTTCATCCGTTCCTGCCAGCAGTGAACCTAACATTACCGTATCAGCTCCCGCGGCCAGCGCTTTGGTAATATCTCCGGAGAACTTTATTCCCCCATCGGCAATTACAGGGATTTTCCCTTTTACGGCCCTAACGACATCCATGATTGCCGTTACCTGGGGCATGCCGGCCCCGGTTACCATCCGGGTGGTGCAGATCGATCCCGGGCCAATGCCTACTTTTACAGCGTCTACTCCCAGTTTCATAAGGTCTTCGGCCGCTTTGGCAGACACAACGTTACCAATGATCAAATCGACATCCGGATATTTCTCCCTGATGGTTTTAACCGTATCCATTACCTTTTTTGAATGTCCGTGGGAGGTGTCCACTACCACAGCATCTACGTTAACAGCGACTAAAGCGGATACCCGTTCCAGGGTATCGGACGAAGTCCCGACTGCTGCCCCTACCAGCAGGCTGCCGAAATTATCTTTCGACGCGTCGGGAAATTTTTTGGCTTTCATGATGTCTTTTAAGGTAATCAAACCTTTCAGATAATTATCTTTATCGACCACCGGGAGTTTCTCGATTTTGTTAATGTGCAGCAGTTCTTTGGCTTCTTCTTTCGTGATATCTTCTCGAACCGTGATGAGTTTTTTGGTTGTCATCAGGTCCTTTATTTCCTGTTCAAGATTGGTGGTAAAACGGATGTCCCGGTTGGTCAGGATGCCGACTAATTTATTGTTATCATCGACAATTGGTAACCCGGAAATCCCCTTCTCATTGACCAATTGCAGCGCTTCGAATATTTTATTACCGGGTTTCAGGGTAATGGGATCAACAATCATACCGGATTCCGATCTCTTAACTTTCCGGACCTCTTCCGCCTGCTGCTCAATACTCATATTTTTGTGAATAATCGAGATGCCGCCTAATTGTGCCATGGCAACAGCCATCCTGCCCTCGGATACGGTGTCCATGGCCGCGGAAACCAGGGGGATTTTTAAGTTTATGTTCCGGGTAAAACGGGTAGATGTATCCACATCTTTCGGAATGACTTCAGAGTATGCCGGAACCAAAAGCACATCGTCAAAGGTCAACCCCTCCTGCGGCCAAAATTTTTCTGCCATTATCGTCTCCTCTTCTTCTTTTTCTTATCCTTCTTATCCTTGCGCCGCTTCTTTCCGGGTAATTTGGAAGTGGGTCTCGACAGCTTTGACTTTTTCTTTCTTTTCCAGTCCTCATATTCTTCTTCCGGGGCCGGGTTGAACAGGAACAGGTAGCGGATAACTTCTTCCTCTATCCGTCGCTGCAGGTCTTCGAATAATGAAAAACTCTCTTTTTTATATTCGATCAGGGGATCCTTCTGCGCATATCCTCTCAGGCCGATTCCTTCTTTGAGGTGGTCGATGTTTAACAAGTGGTCTTTCCACTGGGAGTCGATGATTTGCAGCATAATCATACGTTCCAATTCACGCATCTGTTCCGGGCCGAACACCTGCTCTTTTTCTTTGTAACTATCCTTGAGAAACTTGTGAAGGGTCTCTTTTAACTCCTCCCGGGGAATATCCTGGTAATCTTCGTTTATGACCGGCTTAATAACCAGACCGAATTGAGATAAAATCTCTTTCTGCAGGGAGTCAATATCCCATTCCTCGGGATCCTTCTCTTCATTGATATAGTAGTTGAAGATATCTTCGAATATGGCATCTATGGTTTCGAAAATGTAATCTTTGAACTCTTTTCCCATCAGGATATCCCTTCTCTGGGAGTAAATGAATTTTCTCTGCTTGTTCATTACGTCGTCGTATTCAAGCAGGTGCTTCCTGATGGAGAAATTCTGGCTCTCTATTTGTTTCTGGGCGTTTTCGATGGCCCGGCTGACGATTTTATTTTCGATGGGCACTCCGCTGTGCATGCCTGCCCTGACTAAGAGTGGCTTCATCCGGTCGGTTCCCAATACCCGCATCAGGTCATCTTCTAAGGATATGTAGAATCGCGATGAGCCGGGGTCTCCCTGCCGGCCCGATCTGCCGCGCAGCTGGTTATCGATGCGCCGCGCTTCATGCCTCTCCGTACCGAGGATATGAAGTCCGCCTAACTTTATCACTTCTTCGTGTTCTTTTTTGGTTTTTTCTTCGGCCTCTTGTTTTATTTTTTCAAGAACCACCGGCGGTGCGGTCTCCGGGGTATACCCTTTTTTCTTTAATTCTTCCCGCATCAGGGCTTCGGGATTTCCTCCCAATAAAATATCGGTACCTCTTCCGGCCATATTGGTGGCAATGGTAACGGCCCCGATCCTTCCTGCCTGGGCTACGATTTCCGCTTCATTCTCGTGAAATTTGGCGTTTAAAACCGTGTGTTTTATCTTCTCTTTGCGCAGTCGCCGGTTGAGAATTTCGGAATTTTCGATGGAGATGGTGCCGACCAATACCGGCTGCCCCTTCTCATTCAGTTCTCGAATTCCCTTTACCACCGCATCCCACTTTTCTTCCGTACTGCCGTATATCACATCGGGAAATTCGGTGCGTATGAGATGCTGGTTGGTGGGAATTTCCACCACATCGAGTTTGTAGATTGAGTGAAACTCCTGGGCTTCGGTTATGGCTGTTCCGGTCATACCCGCTAATTTGTCATGCATCCTGAAGAGGTTCTGGAATGTAATGGTCGCATGGGTCTGGTATTCCTGTTCGATTCTCACGTTCTCTTTTGCTTCTAAGGCCTGGTGCAGGCCGTCGGAAAACCGTCTGCCGCTTAAGGCCCTGCCGGTAAACTCATCGACGATCAACACCTGGTTGTCTTTCACTAAGTAATCCTTGTCCCGGCCGAAAAGGAGATGGGCTTTGAGGGCCTGGTATACCTGGTGAAGGGTATCCATGTTGGAGAGATCGTAAAGGTTGCTGATTTTAAAGAATTTTTCCGCTTCCGCTATACCCTGTTCCGTGAGCACTACGGTTCTTGATTTTTCATCCTTTTCATAACAGGTGGAGTCTCGTTTTATTCGTTTTATAAAATCGTTTACCGTGTAATAAAAGGAGGTGGATCCTTCGGTAGGTCCGGAGATGATAAGGGGGGTCCGGGCTTCATCGACGAGAATCGAGTCCACCTCATCCACGATGGCGAAATTGTAGTCTCGCTGCACGAGGGTCTCGACATCGAATTTCATGTTATCTCTCAGGTAATCGAAACCGAATTCATTGTTGGTGCCGTAGGTGATATCGCAGTTATAAGCTTCCTTGCGGTCCATTTCGTCCATATCGTGCCGGATAAC
>JAGLQA010000863.1 GCA_023137075.1 Candidatus Aminicenantota bacterium | reverse complement strand
CATGCACCGTGCACATTTTCTGCACATTTTCCCTAATTCTCCGATTTCGATGTCATTTCCTCCGATCTCCGATCTCATGGAAATTTTCTCGATTATAACTCTGGGCACGTTGAAATTTTTTGTGCTTTATATTATATAAAGATCATGTCTGCAAAAAATGATAGACAAATATTAAGAGCGTGTAGAAGGATGGTAAAATTAATCCGGATAATGAAGACGATCCGGATGGTCCGGAGAACGATATCTTGAAATTAACAACAGGAATCATTCTTTTTTTTCTGATAACAAATTTTTGTTCTTTAGATAAATCAACTCCCCCGGAAGAAAAACAGCCTGAGAAAAAAATAGAGATCAAATTGGTGGATTCCACCGACGCGGCCGGGCTAACTAAATACACACCTACTTTTGGAGCAGCAGTAGTGGATATAAATAACGATGGCACTGACGACCTGGTAATCTCGAATCACGGCCAAATTCCTTCTCTTTACCTGAATAAAAACGGGGTATTCGAAAATTACTCCCACCTGTTCCCGGAGCAGATTTTAGTAGACCGCCACGGAGTAACTGCGGTTGACTTAGATAACGATGGAGATAAGGATTTAATTTTTGCCGCAGGGGGAGGTGACGGAATCGGCCCTGGACACATGAACAGGCTTTATCAAAATTTACTAATGGAAAGGGGCAAACTTACCTTTGACAATATCTCTCTTGAAGCCGGAATTTCATATCAGCCCTGGAGATCCAGACACTTTCTACCTCTTTCCAATAGTGACGGTTCATTAATTGATCTCTACCTGGTTTGCAAGTTCAGGGCAAACCATCCGAACCAATATCTTTCAAACACCGGCAGTACCGAAATAAAGTTTGAACTAGATGAATCACCGGGGCTGAATCAATCGTTCAATTCCAGGGGAAACGACTTGTTTTTTGATTACGATAGAGATGGGGATCAGGATTTGCTAATCATCTTATCAGGGGAACCGGTGATTTATGAAAAGGTTGCGAATTACTATGAGAGAAACGATCTCATTCTCCGGAGAATGTCTTCTGTTTACAGCGCGGGAATCGCTGATTTAAATAACGATGGTTGCCTGGATATATACTTCGGGATGGAAGCAAAATCAACGGGGTCCGATAGAATCTCATTCAATGATAATGAGATCCATTTTGTTGTCCGGAAACAGGAAAATGACTCATCGGAAAGAATAACTTTCAAAACAGATGACAGATCGATCTATATAAACTTCACATACCGCATTCCCGGAAAAACCGTTCGTGATCCTTCTAATATCTTCATTGGTCGCAGCAAAAAAAATCCAACTTCCAGGGAAGCCGTGATTTCAGTTAAAACGGCAGAAGGAGAACCACTTCGTGACAATCCGGGTATATACATATGGAAGGAACCGGGAGCAAAGCGATGGCATATCGAGTGGATCTACGGAGAAAAGGAAAGGCAGGATAAAGGAAAAATCAAGGCGGGATCCATCTCCGGTCTCCATGAGGAAAACTTAGAAACCCTTCCTGCTGCTGCAGCGCGTGACAGGATATTTATTAATATGAAGGGCACAATATTTAGAGAATTGGATAACCTTGACTTGGCCCATAATTCTGCAACACGCTCAGTAGCTTTGTGTGACCTCAATAATGATGGATTTATAGACATTGTCGGCATTCGAGGTAGTGAGTCCGGCCGATATAATGGTGAACCTTTTGCTCTTATTAATTATGGTAACCTCCATTTTAAATTCAAAAATATAATGAAGAATAGTGAAGATGATATCTATCAAGCTGATCGATTGGTTTATGGATTCTTTAATGATGACGGCTTGCCCGACCTTTTTTTTACGAACGGATTCGGATTGAATCCCGGTTCATACGGCCCTTATAAATTATTTTTAAATAACACCAAAACCACCGCGAATTACGTGATTCTTGAACTGGAAGGCAGTAGTGCCAACAAAGATGCCATTGGATCGGAAGTTGAACTGTTTACTGAGGTAGGCGAATTTTTGGGGTATCGACAGTTAGGGGCCGGTTTTAACAGATCGCAGGTAAGCCACAAGCTTCACTTCGGCTTAGGACAGATCAACGAAAAACTCGTCGCCCGGATAAAATGGCCTGGGACCTCGGAATCGGAATGGGACGAGAGGAAGATAACTATAAATAAAATCAATCTCCTTAAACAATAACCTTTAATTTTTTTAGTGAAAGTAATGGCTCCCCGAAGTGCCGGATTGGAATAGCGGGATATGCAGTCTATTTCCGATATAAAATGTGCACGGTGCATGACTTTATGACTTTGAGTCTTTTCTCCCCAATCGATTTTTTTTGCTTTCTCGGCGATCAAATCGCGAAATTGCTGTTTCCAAGAAATTTTTCCTCCCAATAGCCCACCATACCTGCTCTTATGGGATTTAATCACACATAACCAATCGCGGTTTTCAGATACGAATCATCCTGGATTAAAGTAGATTTGAAGCGGCTCTGAAATACATACCCTTTTTCAGAATCTAACATTCGATAATACTTCCCGTATTGCCCGTTCAGATGGTGGAAAAAATCCAACATCTTTCCACTGCTATTTTCAAGTATAAGATGGTAGTGGTTTTGCATAATGCGATATGTCAGGCTGCGGATTTTGAATTTGTTACAGCTTTCCCGGAGCAAATCCAGGAATTGGGACTTGTGTTGATTTTGAGCAAATATTTCTGCTCTGCTCCTTTAATACCACAATAAAGTCATAAAGTCATGCACCGTGCACATTTTGCAGAAACTTTTTGTTGTTTGTTGGGATTCATAGAATCTGCTTAATTTCTCACCTTCTTAATTTCTTACCCTCTGCTTTTTTTCTTCTCAATTTCTGCTCTTAATCCTGGGAGAGACGGAAGCCAATGTGGTAGCCGCCGTAGGACGGGGAGAGGTAGTAACGATTGGCTGAACGAATGTGGAAAGCATTGCCGCGCCAACCGCCGCCCCGTAGCACACGGGAGGAGCCGCTTGCAGGTCCGGTTGG
>JAGLQA010000862.1 GCA_023137075.1 Candidatus Aminicenantota bacterium | reverse complement strand
AAAGGTGAACGATGCTGAAAGAAGCGATAAAACTAATACGTACAGCCACATTTAAAGGGGCGCTGCGTTTGAAAAACCATTCACGTATCGTCGGTTCTGTTGTGAGGAACCATGCTCTCATGAATATTCTTGAAGCTTTCGAGAAATGTGGTATCCTGAGCCGGTTTGTATCGCAAGAAGGTATTTCACCGGAAAAAGAGCCGGGTTTTAATTCCTATGTCCTGAGAACGGTTTGTGAATATTTATACGAAATAGGTATCCTGGAACAGTCCGGTTCAAACATATACCGGGCAAAAAATCCGGTCCGGTTCAAGCGGCTTATGAAAGCTGTGAATGCTGCCATGGCCTATAACCCCCCTCTACAAGACCTGGATAACCTATTAACAGGGAAACATGAATATGGTAGGGATGTATGTCGCGATGACCGTTACGACGCGATTGCCAGTGACGACGTCTCCGAGATTTTTTATTATGGTTTTACGGAACAGGGCTTGAGAAAAACCGGAACCCGGGTTTTATTGGATGTGGGCTGCGGCACCGGCGCTTTTCTCGCCTTCCTGGATAAGAGGGAAAGTTACGGCAAACTGTACGGGATCGATCTTTCGGAAAGCGCGATAAAAGAGGGAAAGGCGAGAGGGTATGAATCGGGGCGGGTGAAGCTGGTGACCGGAAGCGCTTTAAAACCGGACGATTTGCGGGTACCGGGTATGGAAACGCCGGATACCCTATTGATCATGCAGGTGCTTCATGAATTTACCGACCCGGAGGTGGCGCGAATCCTTAAAAGTATCCGCGCCGGTTTTCCGGGAGCACGGGTGTTTATTACCGAGACTCCGCAGCGAAACACCCAGGCGGTGAAAAAAAGACGGACCACATCTATCCCGGAATTAAAACTGGTACATCTACTCTCCAACCAGGTCATGAGGACTTCGGAGAGATGGATGCAGCTCTTCTCAGACGCCGGGTACGAACTCGTTGATTCGGAGATGAATGACCTGGCAAATGTCATGTATTTAGTCTTTGAACCGATTCTACAAAAACCTTTGTTTTGGGAAGTCCATTTGTAATTGCGGTAAACCTTAAATTTTTTCAAGCAATTCGAGATCTGCTATATCTTTAGATCGGCCTGCCGCTTTTTTATTTTTTTTTAAGTCTTCTTTCGAAATGAAATAACAAGAGGCATCGCCATATTTCCCTTTCTTTTTATTCTTCCAGGCGTCTTTTAAAGCTACACCCGTAATTGAAGTAATAATGTCGATCCTCATGGGGGAATAACCAAGTTGAATGATTTTTCCCGGTATTTGAAAATAATCCTTTTTTACTGCTGTACTCTCAAAACCGAAATCAACTAAGGTTTTTGCTATATTTTCTGCATTCGTTTCCGAGATTTCTACAAAAAAATCAATGTCTTTAGTAAACCTGGGCTCTGCATAGAAGGCAAAAGCATACCCACCTACAATGAGATATTTGACTTTATTCTTGTTCAATAATTCGATAAACTCTTTGAAATCCTTTTCTACTCTCATTTTTAAAAATATAATATTCTTCTCTAAGATACTGAAGTATATCCAGTTTTTCTTTTGGTGTTTTCGTTTTCCAATATTCAATTTCCTGTTGATCGCCTTCAGCCGGGTTCACCATTTTTATCGTTTTTTTCATGGCATTATTTTACCACATTTTTCCCTTTAAAACACCTTCCGGGTAATCATTTCATTATTTATCACTTTTTGTTTATAATTTAGTTCAATTTATTTAAGCCCGTTTGAAATCGTC
>JAGLQA010000861.1 GCA_023137075.1 Candidatus Aminicenantota bacterium | reverse complement strand
CCGGTGGTTAACCTGACAATTTCATAACCGGTGAAATTGCCGGGATTCTTATCGGTGAATATTTTTTGGGAAACAAAACCGTCTCCTTGATTCACCTGCCTAAAGATCGATATCATCTTACCGGTTTTTCCTTCATCTACTGCACCGCTTATAATATAGATCATAATTATTTACCGAAATCATACCTCCGCCCACCTTTATGTAAAAAGGTGGGACCAAAAACTTTTATTAAAGCCGTGGGTTTAAATGTTTGTGCCCTTGTTTACCGTAACGTAGGGCCTGGAGTTCGCAAATAATCGATAGGGCGATCTCATCCGGACCGGTACCGCCGATGTCGAGACCTACCGGGGAATAGAGTATGGAAAAATCCGGCTCGTCACCCAATTCCTCACAAAGCTTTTCCTTCATGGTTATAATCTTTTTTTCCGAAGCTACGACACCTATATACGCGGGCTTCCACCCGGCTTCGTAGATTCGTTTTAATACCACGTGATCCAATTGATGGGAATGGGTGGCGATAACAAAAAAACTGCCCTCCCTTACCTCTTCGCCCTGCAGGATGGCACTGTACTGCCCGGTTACCCTTCGCTGCACCCCGGTAATTTCATTGATGGTTTCCTCCCGGCTGTCGGCCATGGTAATATAGTAGCTGAGATGCTTCAAATGGTATACTAAGGCTTTACCGATATGACCGGCGCCGAAAATATATAAGGGAATCCCTGACCCGGTATACTCGAAAAAAAGAGTGGTGGTGCCGCCGCAGAGCATGCCGGTCTCCTCACCTTCGATTAACCGGTTGTCCGGGTCCAATAAGTACTTTTTTAAAAACCCTTTTTTGTCCTTTAATACCTTTTTTGCCGCCTTCTCGGCCGCCTGCTCTAAAGCGCCACCACCTACGGTGCCCTCCTTTTCCCTACTGCTTACGTAGAGCATTTTGGTCTGGACCGGGGCCGGGCCATGACCCTCTTTATCAACCACAGTGATTAATACACCTTCACCACCGTTTTTTTTTAGAGCGAGTATTTTTTCGTAAATATCCACCGGAAGAAAAATCCCCTTCCTAAAGCACCAACTCGGCGGCAACGGCTGCCGTTAACAGGACAAAAGAGTTGATGAGACCGGGTTTTAAAAACCGGGTGAACACCGCTTCTTGGCCGCTTTTCTCCGCTTGCAAAAAGAGTGATACCATCAGGGCATTGATAATCGTTTCAAACAGTAAAAACCGGGCCAATGTAATCATGCTCATTTGCAAGAAGCCGTCATACAAGGAGAAGGACAGCAGCGCCAGGTGATAGGTGATAAAGATGAGACGCCATCCTAAGGTCACCGTTAAAATTTCTCTGAGCTTAAAATGACCCTTTTCATAGTTAAAAATGCTGAAGAAAAGAATCACTGCCGCGGCTTCCATCATAATCGAAGCGGCGGGGTTCAGTACTTTGGCCGGGTGTTGAAAGGGGAAGAACAGACCGGTTAATTTGATACCGGCAGCAATGGACGCGGTGTAAAAAATCGAAACCAGCTTGCCGCTGTCATTCAATGCTTTCTTCATAAAATAAAAACCGATGGGGAACATAAAAAAACCGGCAATCCACGGCAGGATGTGAAACAGTGAACCAAAGGTGGCCTCTGCCAACCCCCATAAAGAACCCCAGAATATGAAAGTCCACACATGTTTACTTTCGCTTTTATTGCTCATCATAAGCTCCTTTTTTTTTATCCATAGTTTCCGTCTTTTTTATATCATAAATACCCGGTTTTTTCAATCATAATGGCTGTAAGAGTTCAATTCTATGAAATAAACTGGCAGCCGTTCATTTGTGTCTACCAAAACACTTTTTTAAAACTTTGAATTATCAAGCCTTTCGAGCATAAATTTTCTTTACCCGTTTTCCGGTGTGGTTTCTTTTGTGGCACCATTTGACAACACCCAGAAATCGTTAATGATGCGGCGTGTCCTGTCATGCGCATCCGGCATAAGATGAGCATACCGCTGA
>JAGLQA010000860.1 GCA_023137075.1 Candidatus Aminicenantota bacterium | reverse complement strand
GCTAAAAAACTACCGTATCGAGGCCGGGATTTTATTTACCAATTCCTTTAATTCCGCTCTCCTATTCAGGTTAGCCGGCATTAAGAAACTAACCGGTTACAACAAAGATTTACGTGGTTTTCTCCTTAGCGAAAGGTTAAAATTTCCGGGTAATGAAGACAAAAACCATCATGTATTATTTTACCAGGATATTGTCGAAGCCTTTACAGGTAAAAAAATAGAAAAAAAATTCTCCGACGAACTGGTAATCAGCGGAAACGAAAAAAAAGAAGTTGCCGCGCTGTTAGTTTCAAGATTTGCTGTAAATTTGTCAAAAACCATTATCGGTATTTCACCCTCTGCTGCTTTCGGCAGCGCCAAGCAGTGGCCGCCGGAGAGGTTTGCGGAGCTGCTGCAGCGTATTAGGCGGTACAACCGGGAGTGTGAGATATTGTTGTTCGGATCCGGGCAAGAGAGAGAAAAAACGGCGAGACTGGTCGCTCAAGCAGGAAGCGGAAAAATCTACAACCTGGCCGGGGAATTGACTCTCCGTGAAGCGATTACTGCCGTTTCTCTATGCAATTTATTTATCAGTAATGATTCGGGGTTGATGCATGTGGCATCCAGTCTCAGGGTTCCGTTGATCGCCCTATTCGGCCCCACCCTACCCCATAAAACATCGCCTCTATTCCGGGAAGCCTCCGTCCTTCATTACCCGGTCGCGTGCGCGCCCTGCAAGCACCGGGATTGCCCTCTTGATCACAGGTGTATGAAAGCAATCACCGTTGATGAAGTCTACGAAGAAGTAAAGAATAAAATTCAAATTCAGCAAGATACCAATGGATAACCAGGCGATATTTCTTGACCGGGACGGTACACTTATGGAGGATAGGGGTTATATCTGTGATTTTTCGGAAGCAGCTATCTTTCCCTTTGCCGTTGATGCCCTACGTCTCATGAATGAAAACAATTTTAAAGTCATTGTAGTGACCAATCAATCTTCGATTGCCCGGGGCATTTGTGCCGAGGACCAGGTGCGAGAGATTCACCGGCAAATACAAAAATTCTTTTTAGACAGGGAGGCTGTTATCGATGATTTTTACTATTGTCCCTATCATATAGATGGAGTCGTTGAAAAATTCAAAAAAAAACATGAATGCCGCAAACCCTCACCCGGTATGCTCTTGCAAGCGGCAAAGGATTATCATATCGATCTGTCCCGGTCTTTCCTCATCGGCGATAATGAGTGCGACATTCTTGCCGGGCAGAATGCCGGGTGCCGATCTATACTGGTACTCACCGGCAAAGGAGAGCAGACCAGGACAGAACTGAAGCAGAAAAATATAAAACCTTATCTGATTACGGCCAATATTCTCACCGCCGCCGAAAACATAATATGGAATAATTAGACCCTATTTTCAAGGCAAAATCCGCGGCCATTATCGGGGTGTCTAAGGATGAAACCGAACGAGGTTTCCAATGAGGGCGACATATACCCGGCCAATCGACTATCGCGTACAACTTTTTGATTTTCCTACAACTTTAGTTTGAACATCAAAATACAACCAAATATACACCTTTTGGCCGATTGATTTTTTTTATTCCACTTTTTATAATCGATGTATGATGCCTAAAAGAAGAAACTTCTTTTTGTCGCAAAGGGCTTATTTTTCTAATATTCTGATATACGTTTCTCAAGATTTCAATCGAAAAACGGATTCATCCTGTAGTAACCAGGTATTATGCCAAACCTGTTGGCCCGGACCGGGTAACGGCATAATCGATATATTATTTAATCAAGGAGGTCAAAAATGAGAAAATTGGTTTTACCAATTGTGGTTTGTTTTGTGTTTGCGGTCATTATCAGCTTTGCGGGCAGTGTCCCGGCAGATGATAATCCCGCCTGGGTAACGGCCCAGAACCAGGAAACCTATGATCAATACTCGGTACTGGTCAAATTTAAGGAAGGCGTTACCAAACAGCAGAAAAAAGGGGTCGCGAAACTGTTAGACGGCAAGTACAAAGACAAGAACAACGACGGTGTGGACGACCGTTTCAACATGATTGACAAAGGCCGGATAGCACTGATCGAAATGAAAGGCAAAAAGAACGAAGACAAAGCCAGCGAAGCGCTGAGCTTGTTGAAAGGCAATTCCCTGGTGGAATATGCCGAGTACAACTTCATCCATCACGCGGCTCTCACACCCAATGATCCCCGGTTCGACGAGTTATGGGGCATGCACAACACCGGCCAAACCGGCGGCACACCCGATGCCGACATCGATGCCCCGGAAGCCTGGGACATCTCCACCGGCAGCACTGAGGTAATTGTCGGCGTCATCGACACCGGGGTGGATTACAACCACGAAGACCTGGCGGCCAACATGTGGACCAACCCGGGAGAAATCCCCGGCAACGGTGTGGACGACGACGGCAACGGTTACGTGGATGATGTTCACGGCATCAACTCCATTACCGGCAGCGGCGATCCCATGGATGACCACTATCACGGCACCCATTGCTCCGGCACCATAGGTGCGGTCGGCAACAACAACAAAGGCGTTGTCGGCGTTTGCTGGACCGTGAGAATTATCGGCATCAAGTT
>JAGLQA010000086.1 GCA_023137075.1 Candidatus Aminicenantota bacterium | reverse complement strand
CTGCTGAAACCCTTTGAAACCAGTTTTTCGGTAGAAACCCATAAGCAAGCGCTGCTTCTTAAGATAACCGGCGCGGGTTATTCCGGGTGGGGAGAATGTGTGGCCTCCCCTGCTCCATTTTATAGTTATGAGACCAATGAAACTGCTTTCCATATCATAAAAGATTTTATCACTCCTCTTTTGGCGGGCAAAAAGAATGTTTCCATCGATGATGTCCTTAACTCGTTCAAAAGAATCAGGGGACACCATATGGCTAAAGCGGCCGTTGAGAATGCCCTGCTTGATCTCCTGGCCAGGGAAAAAGGCGTGCCGCTCTACGAACTAATCGGCGGGAAATCCAAACCGATTATGTCCGGCATCAGTATCGGCATTAAAGGAAATCCCGGTGGACTGGTCGATGTGATTTTCGAAGCAGTGGAAAAAAAGTACCACCGTGTAAAAATAAAGATTAAACGGGGGAAGGATATCGAGTTTATAAGGGCCGTTCGAAAAAAATTCCCAGGCATCGACCTGATGGTGGATGCAAATTCGGATTATAGGATAGAGGATAAGGCAACTCTCAAAAGCTTCGATGAATTTAACCTGATGATGATTGAGCAGCCTTTAGCTTATGACGACATCTATTTTCACTCCCTGTTGCAAAAGGAACTGCAAACTCCTATTTGCCTCGATGAATCCGTCAAAAACCTTGATGATGCGAAGAGTGCCGTGCAATTGGGCAGTTGCCGGATAATCAATATAAAACAGGGACGGGTAGGCGGACTGTTGAGCGGCAAGGCCATCCAGCAGTTCTGCAGCGAAAACCGTATTAAGGTCTGGTCTGGGGGAATGCTGGAGACCGGTATCGGTCGAGCCGTTAACATTCATCTGCAAACCCTGCCCGGTTTTGTCCTGCCCGGGGATACTTCCGAGACCTCCCGCTACTTCCGGGAAGACATCGTAGATAAACCGGTAACGCTCGATCCCAAAGGTTTTATCAAGATTCCCGAAGGAAAAGGCATCGCGGTCGAGGTTATTCCCGAAAAGTTAGAGCGCTTCAAAATATTCTATGAGAAGTTGATTTAAAAAGGAAAAACAGCATGAATTTTTTGACTCACTTAGAATGCGGCATGTGCGGCAAGATTTTAAAACCGGACAGGACCTGGAATCTCTGCCCCGACTGTAAGAAACCCTTATTGGCACGCTACGACCTTGAGTCGGTTGGAAAGGCCGTTACCCCAGGTGAATTCGTATCGCGAGAGAACAATATCTGGCGTTATCGTGAGGTGCTGCCGGTATCCGATTCCCGGAATATCTTGACCTTAGGGGAAGGATTTACCCCCCTGCATCATGCGGGCCGGTTGGGCAAGGAATTGGGTTTTGGTCAGCTTTTCATCAAGGACGAAGGCTTGAATCCAACCGGTTCTTTTAAAGCCAGGGGTCTGGCTGTGGCAGTGGCAAAGGCCCGGGAATTGGGTGTCACTTCCCTATCCATCCCCACAGCCGGAAATGCCGGTGGCGCTATGAGCGCCTATGCTGCCCTGGCCGGTATCGCTGCTTTTGTTTTTATGCCGAAAGATGTGCCGTCACCTTTTGTAAATGAATGCAAAGCCTTAGGAGCGACAGTCACCCTTATCGACGGATTGATTACCGACTGTGCTAAAATCGCGGCCCGGGAAGTGGAACAATACGGCCGCTTTGATCTCTCCACCTTGAAAGAGCCCTATCGCTTAGAAGGAAAAAAAACCATGGGATACGAATTGGC
>JAGLQA010000859.1 GCA_023137075.1 Candidatus Aminicenantota bacterium | reverse complement strand
TAAAGTCATGCACCGTGCACTTTTGTTGGGTGCAAGCCGGCACCCTTAATCAGTGCTTTCTCATTGTCCCCCTTTTCCCATCCTTGTCTTTCACCTAAAGCCTTATCTTTGGGAGTTGTTTATATTTGAAATAGTTGATTTAATCATCTTAGCATTATTTTGATGCTCCAATTCTAATTTAAGTTTTTTTTCTTTAAATTCCGGTGAGTCACTCTGGAAAATCGTGAAAAAATTCTTTTCAACCATTCCATCTTCTATATCCCTAACAAATATTATTCCCTGTAGGAAAGTAATAGGATTACTTTTTAAATCATCCATCTTAGTTTGAATTGATTGCATTAAAAAACGCATTGCTTCGACTTTGAAACTATTCTGATTTATACTGATAATACCGGCATCCAATTTTGGCTGCAGGTTTTTTACCCATCTTATATGGGAGCGTTTCTCTGTAAAAAGTTTTTGCCATATATTACTATATTCAGGGAATCTCCGATTAAGGAGTTGATATAACTGAGTTAATAATTCTTTATATTCCAGAAGTACGTCAACTTTATGCATCTGAAAACTTGATGGTTTCATATTTCTACTTCCTAGTATAATTTAGACTTTCCAATTTTTAGAAAGATAGTGGGGCGGAGTTTTACTTTTTGTGATATACTATTAGGACCAGCGGGGGCATTCGAAATATCGAGACGAAAAGGAAGAATTGTCTCTTTGATTTCCATTTTATTTAGCTACCCTGTCTTTGAGGGTTTTTCCTGCTTTGAATACCGGGTAGTTTCTGGCGGGTATCGTGATGGTTTCCTTTGTTTTCGGATTAATCCCGATTCTCTTTTTTCTGTGTACTGTTTTGAAAGTACCGAAACCCGGGAGACTGACTTTCCCTCCGCCATCTAATTCTACCGCAACGATTCCTTTTCCGGGTGCAGCATCAAAGATAGTATTCACTACCATCCCAGCATCCTTTAAGGTCAGTCCCGTCTTTTTCGCTAATTTTTTAATAAATTCTGTTTTGTTCATTTGTAAAGTATCCTCCTGAATGTTAAATTTTTTACCACCCAACCTTGCTTATAACATTTCATCCGATATTATACATCTAAAAAAAGAAAATGCAACTATCAAATCCTGAAAATTCCGGGGACCGCCCTTATTCTTTTCCCAATGGCTCTGGATTTTAACATTTATATTAAGGGCTGATGATCGATATTATCATCGGGATTCGAATCCGGATTATCTCTCAAATACTCAACTCCTTTTCGTTTGTAAATATGATATCCGGTTAATAAACCGTTTTTATGGATACGTACACCTTCTTTCCTGGGTACAATTCTTCCATCACTCAGCCTATAATAACCTCAAAACCTCAAGGGACGGTACTTTGAAAGTTGGATTTGTTCATTCTCATTGCATCCTTCTCCTTGTATGCTTTTATGGAGACTTGACCCTTTGGGCGCTTTCAATTACAATGTAGCCTGTTGATAAAAGTGAGGTATTATGCGAGCAATATTTATAGCGGTTGGCAGTGAAATGTTAGATAAAGAACGGGTGGACACCAACTCCATCTACGTCGCCCGCAGGCTGATGGAAGTCGGCATTTTGACGGATATGAAAATGGTGGTAGGTGACGATATCGAGAATTTAACCTGGGCTATCAAAAATGCCTGCAAACGGGCGCAAATCGTAATTGTTACCGGGGGCTTAGGCCCCACGGAGGATGATATAACCCGCGAAGCCGCGGCCAATGCGTTGAAGAGAGAACTGTTATTCAAAGAAGAAATTGTGGAAGATATCACCATAAGGTTCAGACAGAGAAACATTAAGATGCCGGAGATCAATACCCGCCAGGCTTTTGTCATCGATGGCGCGGAAGTGCTTCCCAATGCAGTGGGAACCGCACCGGGGCAGTATATCGATGCTGAGACCTGTAAATTACTGCTCCTCCCCGGACCATCCCGGGAGATGAAACTTATGTTCGATAAAGTTCTGACTGATAAGATAGCGCCGCTGTGCAATTTTTTCATCTATAAAAGGTGTTTCAAATTTGCCGGAATCACCGAATCGGAAACCGATGCCGAAATAGCGGATATCTACGCCAAACATCGAAATATCAGGACGACCATACTGGCAACCCCGGGAGTCATCGAGGTTCACTTAGTCGGGAGGTCGAGAAAATCGGAAGAGGAAGCCCGGATCGAAACCGATGGGGTGGCCGAAAAAATTAAAACGAAGATGGCTGAATATCTCATAACCGAAGAGGATATTAGCTTCGAAGAGTTTATCGTTGCCGCACTGAAACATCTGAAGTTAACGGTCAGTGTCGCCGAGAGCTGCACGGGCGGTGGCCTGGCCAATCGTTTGACCCATGTCCCCGGTAGTTCCGACGTTTTTTTAGGGGGTGTGGTGGCCTATTCCGATGAAGTGAAGAAAAATATCCTGGGTGTAAAGGAAGAGACATTGAAGAAACACGGAGCCGTTTCTAAGGAAACGGCAAAGGAGATGGCATTCGGAATAAGAAAACTGACCGGTTCCGATATAAGTGCAGCCGTAACCGGGATTGCCGGACCCGGGGGCGGCACTAAAGGTAAGCCGGTGGGATTGGTATTCATGCATTTGAGCGCCGCCGATGCTGAGGTAGGCATTCACAAGGTATTTCCCGGTGAACGGCGGGTGGTCAAAGTGCGCACCATCAATGAGAGCTTCAACCTGATAAAAAAATATCTGGGAGAGATTGCACCTAAAAAATGATACGAAATGTGCCGGAAGATGTAACGAAAGATACCTTTTATAAAGGCAAAGTGATTGTCTACCAGCATAAAAAAGGGTACCGTTTTTCAGTAGACGCCCCCATTCTTGCCGATTTTTTACCTTTCGCCCCCACTCGGAATGCCTTAGAGATAGGCGCCGGTTCGGGCATCATCTCTTTATTAGCTTTGTACAAAAATAAATTCTCTTTTATATACGGGATCGAGATCCAGGAGGGATTAAGCCGGTTGGCCCGGCTCAACGGTGAAAAGAACGGCCTTTCCGGTAGATTCAAGGTGATAACCGCCGATTTCAATGGTGTGGATAGAGATTTTGCCGGTATCACACACATATTCTCGAATCCGCCTTTTTTAAAGTGTGATATTGGCCGGTTGAGCCCCACAAAGGAGATCAGGGATGCGAAATTTGAGACGACCTTGAACCTGACAGAACTACTAACAAAGTCTTATTCCCAGTTGAGATCAACAGTACCGGGAAACCTCTACCTGGTTCTGCCCTATTCCAGGTTGGCCGAATTGGAAGGGTTGGCCCGGGACACCGGTTATTATATTTCCCGCCGGCGGCACATTTTTTCATTTAAAGATGGAAAACCGGAACGTTTTCTGGTACAATTAACAAATCAGGAAGTTTCTCCAGCAAACCTGGAACCTCTAATTATTTTCAAGGAGAAAGGTCGATATACTGAAGAAATGGAAAACATTGTTGCAGGACGGTAAATGATAAGATGATAAAGAAGTTAAAGGAGATACTCAAGTACAGGCAGTTGATTGTAACTATGGTTTCACGGGAGTTGAAAGCCCGGTACCGGGGAACGGTATTGGGTTTTTTGTGGAGCTTTGCGAACCCGCTCCTTCTGTTATTGGTATATTCGGTTGTTTTTGGCGCTATCCTGCCCCAATCCAGCGGCAGGA
>JAGLQA010000858.1 GCA_023137075.1 Candidatus Aminicenantota bacterium | reverse complement strand
CCGACCGCATGTTTCTCGTTTTTGGCGGCCAACATTCTCTGGGCAATATAACCGCCGCCTCCGGGTTCCGCACCGGGATACCACACACTCCACCACTGCACGGCCAGGGGGATAATAAAAACCGTTATCAGCAAAGAGGTATCGGAGAAATCGGGGAGGATCGAGAGTTTCCCCCGGAGACTTTCATGGCTGAGCAGCTTACTTAATCCGCCTACTTCCGGCCGGTTAACAGCAATATAGGCAGCAGCCACCGAGCCGGCCATGGCAATAATGAATTGCACGAAGTCGGTGATAATAACTCCGCGCAGACCGCCCAACATCGTGTATATCACGACAATAAAAGAGGAAATCAATATAGTTTTTAAAGGGGAAAAGCCCAGCATAATTCCGCCGATTTTGATGGCCGCTAAGGAGACGGTGGCCATAATAATCACGTTGAAAAAGACGCCTAGATAGAGAGCACGAAATCCCCTTAAAAAAGCGGCCGCTTTGCCGCTGTACCGGAGTTCATAAAATTCGATATCTGTCAGCACGCCGGAACGCCGCCACAACCTGGCATATATGAAAACCGTTACCATACCGGTTAAAAGGAAAGCCCACCACATCCAATTGCCGGAGACACCGTGCTGGCGGACTAAGTCGCTGACCAGGTTCGGAGTGTCCGTAGAAAAGGTGGTCGCGACCATCGAAACACCCAACAGCCACCAGGGCATATTCCGGCCGGAGGCAAAGAATTCCACCGAACTGGAGCCGGCCTTTTTAGAAACGCTGATCCCGATAATTAAAGATATAACAAAAAAAGCGATAACCGATACCCAATCGATCCACTGCAAAATCATATGATTCCTCCGAAAAAGAGCATTGTAAGGGAAATTTCCCGGAAAATCAAGGCTGTGACAGTAAAAGGATGAGAGTTAGACTGGAATTATTCTTTTTCTTATCTTTCTTTGAAACACATCCACTAATTCTCCTACTCCCTTTGCCTTGAGGTTGAGATCAAATAATCGTGGAATTAAAATTTTCCATTTGTTAGGGAAAAGCGGTTTGTTCGCAAAAAGGTCGATCCCCTTTAGATAAAAGAAACCCGGGATAAATGAAGCCTTTTTCAGCGCCTGTGACAGGAAAGGCCGGGACAGGTTGAGAAGTCTGAATCCCCGAAAGAAAATTTTCCCGATCCGTTCCGGTTCGATATCCAGGTAATCCAGCAGCCCTACGATCATCAACAGATGTCGAATCGCTTCGACATTTGCCCGGGTTCTTTTGTGTTTTTCCACTACCTGGTAAAGGGCAGTCACAATTCCGGGATTCAACCAATCGTCGAAATTTTGCAGCTCCTCCTGGACAAACAAAGCATAGGTATTCCATAAGTATAAGAAGGCCTTCAATGTCGTCTCTTTTCCCAGTTTATTTATGATTTTGTCACTATTTGACAGGGTGAGAATTTCCTTCCGTAACAACGGCGACACATCATTAACGGTTACAATATACTGCAGCAGTTGAAAAGATCCGATAAAATCTTTCTCCTGCAAAAATTCCTCTTCTTTTATATGTGCGGTCAGGGTTTCAATACTATTCGTATTAAGTCGTGCCAGCCGGTGTAAAATTGAAAGGTAAGCGACCCGTTCGGAAACTGAATTGAAAGTCGCTGTTTCCGGGCCCATTTTATCGATATAAGCGGCAACCAATTTAAATAAAGAAAATTTCAGCTTTTTATCGGGGAAGTAATCCAATGATCCCAGGCCGCGATTGATGCTTTTAAAGGTTGATTTGTCGAGCAACCGGTTAAGGATGGCAGCCTCTTTAACGGAAAACCCCCCGCCGTTTTGAGGAAAGATGTTCAATTGCCTGCAATCGGCCATAGCGGAGCAGCATTTATGAAAATCGCCCCGTAATATGAATTCCTCTTTTTTGTTACCCGGAAGTGCGTGGAATGTTTCGATCAATTTGAACCGGGAAACATCTTCTTCGGACAAATTTCCGATTAATTCGCACAATAATCTCAAATTTCCGTTGTTGAAAATCAATTTTAGGACATAATTAACGCCGATTTTTTCTTCAAAATCGCGGTTAAATCCACCGTATAAACGTTTTAGCAGGTTTAACTCCCGGAGAATACTATTTATAATTCGTTTTCCCTCGACATCTTTATCTACCAGCCGGGCCGTTAGCTCTCCGGAAAGATCTCCCGCTAAATCTTTTTGCATTGCCTGGCCCAAATACTGAAGGATTTGCAGGAAATCAAAAAATGTGCCCTGTTTTTCCAACATTTTTAAGAATAGGGATGGGTTGATACTGGCCCCTAATTTTTCGAGCAGTCCTTTCGTTTTTAATGCTCGTAATCCCGGGATCAGGGAGGTTATTGAGCGATTTTCCGTGATGGAATTTTCGATTATTTTATCCACGGAAACCTGCCCTAGGTTATCGATGGTCCCTTTGGCGTCGGCTTTTGGTAAATGCCTCAAAAAGTCCACCAATTCGTAAAACGTGGCGTTTATATCGATTAATTCAGCTTTTTCCATGCAGCGCCGCGGCCTCCTTTAAAAACACTTACTAATTATATGGTTTTTTTTAAATAAATCAACCCCTTTTTTAATAAATCTGAACAAAAAATTCCCCAAAACATATTATACAAGACGCTACCAAAAAATGAATAATCACACTCCCCGGGAGCTTTTACTCATTTATGGAAAAATCCATCCTGGCTTCGGACTTGATTTTATGTCCATTGTTATTTATTATATAGGCATGAGAAAAAGAAAGTTAACCAACTTCTTTATCCCCGAGGAGGGCCAACCATGAAATTTAGAAAACTTTTCCCCTTAGTGATTTTCTTTATGATAGTGGTTTTGATTATTTTTTTTATAATCAGGGCTATCCTGCGCCCCGAATTTTTTATCATCATAAAAAACGGATCCGTTATCGACGGCCTGGGCAACAAACCCTTTCGCGCCGATGTCGGCATCCGCAGGGGGAAAATAAAAGAGATCGGAATCCTCGCAGGAAGGAAATCGTCGAAAATAATAGATGCAGCCGGGCTATCAATTTGTCCGGGTTTTATCGATCTCCACACCCATGCCGATACCAATATCTTAAATCATCCCAATGGTCACAACTACCTCCGCCAGGGAGTTACAACGGTTTTAGGCGGTAATTGCGGCGGGTCACGGTATCCCATCGGCCCTTTTTTAAAAAAAATAAAGAAAAAAAAGATAGCACTAAATTTCTGCACCTTAGTGGGCCACAATACGGTCAGGCGACTCGTGATGGGTAACGCAAACCGGAAACCGGACGAAAAAGAACTGGAAAAAATGCTGGAAATGGTTGAAGTTGCCATGCAAGAAGGAGCTGTGGGGCTTTCCACCGGGTTGAAATATATGCCCGGCGCCTATGCAGAAACCGGTGAAATCATCGAGTTAGCGAAAGTCGTTCAGGAATACGGAGGATTTTATGCCACCCATATGAGAGAGGAAGGCATCGGTATTCTCGATTCCCTCCGGGAAGCCATTGAGATCGGGAAAGCCGCAAATATCCCGGTACAAATCTCGCACCACAAAATCACCAGTGTGGAAAAATGGGGCAGCAGTGTACAGACACTGGCATTGGTGGATGCGGCACGGGATGCCGGGGTCGATGTCATCTTAGACCAATACCCCTATCCGGCCACCAGTACCGGGCTAACGGTACTCTTTCCTCCCTGGTCTTTAGAAGGGACCCCGAAAGAATGCCTTAAGCGTTGGAAGGATGACCGGGTGAAACCCCGTCTCGCTGCAGAGATCAAATACAATATCGAACACGACCGCGGTGGTAATGACCTGGGCAGAATAATGATTGCCCGTTACACACCGGAACCCGAACTCGAAGGCCTCTCCATCAGGCAAATATTGGAAAAGAAAAACATCCCGGTAACCATGGAAGCGGGAGTGGAAATAATCATTCAATTGCAAACCCAGGCAATAGTAGAAGAAGGAGATGTCGGCGTCATCTATTTTTGCCTGAGCGACGAGGATATAGAAAATATCATGAAATATCCCCACACGGCTCACGCCTCGGACGGCGGCATTCGCACCTTCGCTGTCGGGAAACCTCACCCCCGTAATTACGGCGCCTTCCCCCGGGTATTTAAAACCTATGTGCGTGAAAAGGGAATTCTGTCCTTTGAAGAAGCAGTCAGGAAGATGACATCCCTGCCTGCCTGCCGTCTCGGTCTCAAGGATAGAGGTATTATCAAAGCGGGTTATTATGCCGATATAACCCTGGTAGATCCGCAGCAGGTAGCAGACACAGCCACCTGGCAAGATCCGCACCGCTACCCGGAAGGCATACCCTATGTGTTTGTCAATGGAAAAATAGTCGTAAAAAAGGGGAAATTAACAGGGAAATTTCCGGGCAAAGTCCTTTACGGAAAAGGCAAAGGCAAAGCCGTCGATCTCGAAGAAATCACGGAATTGGAGTAATTCAAA
>JAGLQA010000857.1 GCA_023137075.1 Candidatus Aminicenantota bacterium | reverse complement strand
TTTTGCTAATGTGCTGCTTGATGGTGTCTCTGAGTACCGCCGGCGTCGAAGACGATCACGCTGCCGGGCCGGAGGGCGTGAAATTCGAGCAGAAGAGTTTTGCTGATATACTTGCGAAAGCGCAGAAAGAGAATAAGCTTGTCATGCTGGATGCCTATACCGATACGTGAGGCGGCTGTAAAGAACTGGACCAGGTGGTCTTTAAAGATAAAAAAGCAGGAAATTATATTAATAGCCGTTTTGTCAGCCTCAGGTTCAATGCCCTGAAAGCGGATGGCAATGAGTTACGAAAAAAATATCAGGTAGCGGTCTTCCCGACTGTTCTATTCTTGAATTCCGCGGGAGATGAAATAGACCGGATTTGCGGTTTTGACGGAGACAAAGATACGTATGTAAAAATCATAACGGATTATGCCGCCGGTAAAAACACGCTCAAATCAATCTTGGCAGAGGTAAAGGCAAAATCCGGCAGCGTTGATGTGAATTATAAACTGGCAAAGAAGTATACATCCAGATATCAGAGAGACAAAGCCGCCCCCTATTTTCAAAAGGTATTAAAACTCGATCCCGAAGACAAAAAAGGACACAAAACCGAAGCCTTGTGTTATACGGCCCTTCATGAAGCACGGGCAAATAAAAGCATCACCCCCTTGCTTTCATTCATCGCTGCGAACACGGACAAAGAGTTTTTCTACATGTCATATAACGGGCTGGCCTCATACTACGCAAAAACAAAAAAGGCAGAAAAAGCCATTGCGGTGTTTGAAGAGGGCTTGAAAAAAATGCCGGAGCATGTCGGTTGGCTGGTGAATTACGCACGTTATATTGTCGGCGAAAAGATTGAAAGCAAATACGACCGGGCCGCTGAATTGGCAAAAAAGGCCGTTACGCTAACGCCTGAAAAGTATAAACAGCCCGCCTATATGCAGTTGGGTTATCTTTTTCAGGATATGAAGAAATTTAAAAAAGCGGAAGAAACATTCCTAAACATATTAAAAACCTGGCCCGATTATACCGGGGCCATTTACCAGTTGGGCCGTAATGCTGTTTTTTCCGGGAAAAACTTAGAAAAAGGTCTATCCTATTTTAAACAATACCTGGAGCACAAACCGAAAGCCGGTGACCCGGAGTGGGCGGACGCGTATTGGCGCATGGGTATGATTTATGAAAAATTAGGCGATAAAAAAAAGGCGGCCGCTCAATATAAAGAAGCGTTAAAATTGAATCCCAATCACCCAAATTCGAAAGATTCCTTAAAAAAATTGGATTCTTAAATTTTTTAAAAAAGGCGAAACTTAACAGGTCGTCCGAGAACTGTATTATTATTTCCTTACACCATGAATATTTGACTTCTCGGGCACCCTGTTAACGGCCACCTGGGGGAAGATTTTCTTTTAAATACCGGGTGAGTAACTCGTAGAGATGCCGCGTGGTATTTTTGCCTTCCTTGATACCGTGAGACCGGTTGGGATAGGCCATCATGGTAAAATGCTTGTTGTGGGCAATCAACTCGTTGATCAGGACTTCGCAGCCCTGGTAATGGACGTTATCGTCTCCGGTACCGTGTACCAGCAGGAGATTGCCTTTTAACCGGTGGGCAAAGGTGATAGGCGATCCGTTTTTGAATCCATCGGGGTTATCCCCGGGCAGTCCCATATAACGTTCCTGGTAGATGGAATCATAAAATCGCTGGTCGCTGACAAAGGCGACGGCCATGGCAGTGTGATACAGTTGGGGGTGCCGGAAGATCATATTTAAACTCATCGAACCGCCGCCGCTCCAGCCCCAGATGCCGACGCGGGAGGCATCCACGTAGGGATACTTCTTGATGATCGCCTTGAGCGCCGCGGCCTGGTCGGCTGAGGCCAGGATGCCTACTTGACGATAGATGCTTTTACGCCATTCCCGGCCGCGTGGCGCGGCGGTGCCCCGGTTGTCCACGCTCATTACGATATACCCTTGCTGTGCCAGCATCAGGTGCCACAAATAACCGGTACCGCCGTACCTGTTCCGGACGGTCTGGCCCCAGGGTTCGCCGTAGACATAAAAAAGC
>JAGLQA010000856.1 GCA_023137075.1 Candidatus Aminicenantota bacterium | reverse complement strand
ATCAGGTGAGTAAATCTATTTATTTCAGCATATCTGAAAATTGAGCTTCATTAATAATTGCCGACTTTTGTTTTCTGGCCTTTTCCAATTTGGACCCCGGGGAAGAACCGCTCAACAGGTGGGTTGTTTTCGATGAGACCGAAGTGCTTACCCTGCCCCCTCGTTTTTCGATCTCTTTTGCGGCTTTCGACCGGGGATTAAAATTCTCGAAAGACCCGGTAATAACCCATAACTGGCCGGCAAATACTGCCGGAATTCCCGTTTCGACTCGGGCCTCCTCTTTAAAATTCAGGCCAATCTTCTTTAACTCCTCGATTTTTTCCAGGTTTTCCCTATCGTTAAAATGGTCGATCAATAACCGAGCAGTGGTTTCGCCGAATCCTTCTATGTCGGAAAAAATTTCAATATCCCGCTTTGCGGCAGCGGATATAATCTTGTCAATCGAATCGAAACCGTTTTTGATCAGGTCGGAAACCGCAGCTTTTCCCAGACCATCGAAACCTAAGGCTGCCAATACCCGGCTGAAAGGTTGTGTTTTGCTTTTCTCGATACTCTTTTTGATATTTTCGACCTTTTTCTCTTTGTAGCCCTCTTCCTGAAGCAGCCGGTCATAGTTGAATTTGTAAATATCGGGAATATTCTTGATAAATCCTTTGCTAAATAGAAAATCGATTGTTTTTTTACCTATGGTATCGATATCCATCTGGTCTTTGGCGACAAAGTAGATGATCGAGCGTTTGATTCGCTCAGGGCATTCCCGGTTTTTACAAAAATGGTGGGCGCCGTCTTTGATTAGAACGGACAAGCAGAAGGGGCAGGTACCGGGGAATTTAAAAACAGACGGGTTTTCGCTGTTTTTATCAATCACCTTATCCACAGCCGGGATGATATCCCCCCGCTTGGAAATATCCACCCTATCGCCGGTTCCCAATTCCAGAATTTCGATATACTCCTGGTTGTGCAGTGTGGCCCGGGATACCGTGCTGCCGGCAATTCGCACCGGTTTCAAGGTCGCTACCGGCGTAACCCGGCCGTTCCGGCCCACCTGGATACGGATATTTTCCACTATCGTCTGGGCCGTAGGGGCATCGAATTTGAAGGCCGTGGCCCAACGGGGATGATGAGAGGTATAACCTAAGTTTTCGCGTACATCGATCTCATTGATCTTGATGACCAGGCCGTCGATATCATAATCTAACGTTTCCCTGGTTTTCATCCTCTCCTTTACGTAAGCGGATAATTCATCGATACTTCCGGTTGCTATTTCCGGGAATTTATTTTTCGTAAGGGACACTGATTCGCTGTCGGCGCAAAAGAACGCGGTATTGGGATTGATTTTAAAATTCAAATCTTTCAACCTACGCAGGATCGAGATATGGTCATTGGCGGTATTTTCCCGGAAGTAGCCTTCATAGACCAGGATATTCATGGGAATTTGGGCCACGACGGATGATTTAATATTGCGCAGCGAACCGGCAGCCAGGTTCCGGGGGTTTGAGTAGCGGTTCTCGAATTTCCGGTTGTAGTTCTCAAAGTCGGATTTGCTAATAAAGATTTCGCCCCGCACCGCGAAATCTGAAGTTTCGCCGGTTATTAGAGGGATCTGCTTGATGGTGCGGATATTTTCCGTAACGTCGTTGCCCACCAGGCCGTTTCCCCGAGTGAGAGCGTTGTCCAGCCGGCCCATTTTATAGTAGAGAACGATGGACGCGCCGTCGATTTTCTCTTCGACCACGAAACCGATGTTTTTCCCGGCCTTGCCCATTGTTTTGGCGACCCATTTTTCCAGTCCTTCGCCGGTATATTCTTTGTCAAGGCTCAGCACCGGGATGGTATGTTCTTTTTCCGGGAAAGTATTGTCTAAGTCGGACCCCACTCGTTTGGTAGGGGAGTTCTCCGAGGCGTATTGGGGATTCTGTTCTTCTAAGTTCAGCAATTCGTCGAAGAGACGGTCGTATTCTAAGTCGGAGATTTCCGGTTCGTTTTTGACATTGTAGAGGTATTGGTGCCGCAGCAGTTCGGTGGATAATTGGTCGATTCTTTTTTTTGTATCCATACCCTGATTATATTGAAGAATCCCCAATTAATCAATACTACGTTTATTTCGATCTCAACTGGCCCACGAATCCCCGCGGCGCGGGGAGCCGTTAAAGGTGATTAATTAGATAGTACCTTGTTGCCCGGATTTTTAGGATTTGAGGATTACCGGGATTAAGAAAAGTTGTATGAGTGATTTTTCACTATTCCAGGAAAATCAAAATTTCAAAGTTCCGTCCCTTTGCTCTGCTTTGTTATCTCGATAATGATGCATTTCGTAAGTAAGGAATTGCTACTTGACAGATTCCTTTTTATTTGCTAACCTTACCGAAAGAGGTAAGAATATGCTGTGTAAAAGAACGGTTAAAAATCAAATCACCCTCCCTAAAAAGATTATGGATAAATTCGACGAATGCGAGTATTTTGAAGTTAAGGCGGAAGTTGACAGGATAATTTTGATTCCGGTCAAATTAGTTAGCCTTAAAGAAAATCCATTGACGGCTGTTCGTCAAAAGATATTTTCACTGGGATTGTCTGAAAGAGACATTAGTGACGCGATTAAGTGGGCACGAAGTAGAAAATAAAAGTGAAAATCGTTATTGATACCAACGTATTCATTTCTGCCGTTCTATTTGGTGGCGAAGCAGACAAAATTCTTTCTTTAGGGAAGGGGAAAAAAGTTACAATTGTTATCTCCAAAGAAATTTTAAATGAATATATAAAGGTATTGGCTTATCCGAAGTTCAAGCTAACTGATGAAGAAATTAAATCTATTATAGGAGAAGAGCTTCTGCCCATTGTAACAATAGTTAATGTAAACAGCATAATAAAATATATAAAAGCAGATCCGGAGGATGACAAATTTTTATCTTTGGCAGTTGACGGTCAAGTTGATTATATCATTTCCGGCGACAAGCATTTATTAGATGTCAAAAAATACAAAAAATTCAAAATTCTTACCATTAGAGAATTCTTAGAAATGGACGTTTCCAAAATGAAATAATCTTTTTTATGTTTCGATTTTTTTGCATCACCGTGGTGAAAATTAGGCTATTCCCTTAGAAAAACAGGTAACCTGCTCAACATTGTATTACCATCAGCAATGATTGTCAGAACGTACTTGCGCCTGCCTGTGCAAGCACTTGCATGCGCACAAGCAGGGGCACAGACAGGCCGATTTTAAAAATTAGAGATTACCGGGATTATAAAAAATTGTATAAGTGATTTTCGCTATTCCGGGAAAATCAAAATTTCAAAGTTCCGTCCCTTTGATCTGTGATCTACCCCTACAAAACCTGAACAAAAAATGTAGGGGCAATCCC
>JAGLQA010000855.1 GCA_023137075.1 Candidatus Aminicenantota bacterium | reverse complement strand
CCACACCCGAAATCCACGGACAAGGTGAATGTACACTACAAAGGAACGTTTATTGATGGGAAAGAATTTGACAGTTCCTACAGCCGGGGTAAACCCGCCACATTACCTCTTGACCGGGTTATTAAGGGTTGGACAGAGGGTTTGCAGTTAATGAAAGTCGGAGCTAAATGGAAGTTTTTTATCCCTGCGGAAATTGCTTACGGGGAAAAGGGCAAAGGCGAGATAGGCCCCAATGCCGCCCTTATATTCGAGATTGAACTGTTAGGTATCGATAAACCGAAAGAGAAACCCGCACCGAAAAAGGAAAAAGAATAACCGGTTCCTAAGAAAAATATATTCCCTGGTAAGCCTTACGCTTCTCATAGTTTAGTTTTAGGGAAGTTACGGGGGAGGAATCATCTTAACTTAAAAAGAGGCTCAGGAAAACCAGCCAATTGTTTTACTTAATAGGGGGATAAAGTAAAAGGATAAAACACCGGAGTTTCGTTGGAGCCGGTTATCTGTTATAATAGCACCTAAAAATATGGAAAAACGGTTCAGGCTTTTAATAAAAGGTATTGTCCAGGGCGTTGGTTTCAGACCCTTCCTCTACCGCTCCGCTAAGAAATATAACCTCTGCGGACTGGTGAAAAATACCTCCCGTGGGGTTATCCTGGAGGTGGAGGGCAGCGAAAAATCGATTAAAGAATTTATCTCTTATATCATAAATGATCCGCCGCCCCTGTCATTGATCGAGAATTACGAATCCCGGGAGATAAAACGGCAGTATAGTAAAGAATTTGAAATCCTTTCAAGCGAAGATGATGGCGAAGGAGGACTCCTGGTCTCCCCGGATATTGCCATCTGCGCAAACTGCAAGACGGAATTATTTCACCCGGAGGACAGGAGATACCGCTACCCCTTTATCAATTGCACAGACTGCGGCCCCCGGGTTTCGATTATCCGTGATTTACCCTATGACCGGCCCAGAACCACCATGAAAGATTTTCCCATGTGCCCGGACTGCGAAAGGGAATATAAAGATCCCTATGACCGGCGCTACCACGCCCAACCTGTATCCTGTTACGACTGCGGCCCTACTCTCTCTTTCTTCGAAAGTAGTAGTGGGAAAAAATTGACGGGAGACCCCTTAGATATAGCGGCACAGAAACTAAACGAAGGATTCATCCTGGCTGTAAAGGGTCTGGGAGGTTATCATCTGGCTTGTAACGCCGTCCTGCCGGAGCCAGTGGCGCGAATGCGAGAATTAAAGGGCAGGGAGACAAAACCCTTTGCCATGATGGGTACGCTGGAGATGATCCGGCGGCAAGCGACCGTATCGGGGGAAGAAAAAAAATGGCTCTCCTCCCCGGCATCTCCCATACTGCTTTTGAAACGGAAAAAAAACTCAACCATTGCTGAGCCGGTCGCCCCAGGCTTGAAGGAACTCGGATTTATGCTTCCCTATACACCCATCCACCTGCTGCTGCTGCAAAAAATAAAGGAACCGCTGGTCATGACCAGCGCCAATATCTCCGGCGAACCGATCATATATAAAGATGAAATGGGCGCCATCCGTGCGCTTTGTGATTACATCCTGTCCCATGACCGTGAAATCCACATCTTTGCCGACGACTCGGTGGCCCGGATTTTTGACGGACAACTCCACCTGACACGGCGCAGCCGGGGCTTTGTACCCTTTCCCCTCAAGATTCCGGTCGATCGAAAAAAAACCGTACTGGCTTTAGGCCCGATGTTAAAGACCACCTTTACTTTTTTGTTTAACGGCAAGGCCATCATGAGCCAATACATCGGCGATACCGATTCTCCGGCCTCCATCGAGGCCGAAAAAACAGCTATCCGGCATTTCATGAAACTTTTTTCCTTGAAACCGGACCTCCTGGTCGTAGATAAGCATCCGGGCTACCCCAACCGGGAAATTACGGCAGATTTTAAGGGAGTGCCGGTGATTGAAATCCAGCACCACAAGGCCCATGTGGCTTCGCTCCTGGCCGAAAGGGGTGAATTGGGCCAGGTCATCGGCATATCCATGGATGGAACGGGATATGGAGATGACGGCGCCATCTGGGGCGGCGAATTTTTTGTGGGGGACTACCGTGGAATAAACCGCTTCGGGCATTTAAAATATCTTTTCCTCCCTTCCGGTGACAGGGCGGCGAAAGAACCCTGGCGCTTCGCCCTTTCCGTTCTCTATTCCCTTTACGGAGCCGAAGGTAAAACGACGGAGTTTGCCCGGAGGTTCGGCAGGAAAGGCGAATTGCTCATCGAAGTGATTCGCAAAGAAGCAGGCGGTATCCCGACCTCAAGCTGCGGCCGGGTTTTTGATGCTGCGGCCGCATTGTTGGGGATCGGGTATTTCAACAATTACGAAGGAGAGATGCCGATCAAGCTGCAAGCAGCGGCGGAAGGCAGCCGGAAGATCGAGGAATCCTATAATTTTTTCATAAAAAAAGAAGGAAATTTCCAGGTACTTAACCTTCTCCCAACTTTTCAGGATCTAATAGATGATGCGAGAGAAAGGGCGGACAAAGCCCGGATTTTTCATAACACCCTGGCCCAGGCATTCACCAAAATGGCGAGAATAATCCGGAATGAGTATTCCATTAACAAAGTCGGTTTAACGGGCGGCGTATTCCAGAACGTACTGCTGCTGCGCTTGACGAAAGACCTGTTGGAAAAAAAAGGATTTTTGGTATTAACCCATCGCCAGGTACCCACCAATGACGGCGGAGTCTCCTTAGGCCAGGCTTTTCTCGCCTCCACCTTATTTTAGTTGTTTGAGGAAGGAAATTAAAGGATGTAAATTTTCAGATTTTAAATCCCAGTGTCCTTTTTGTGCCCCCACACCTAATGATTGTGCAATTGTGGGCTTTGCCGCCAGGTAAGCCTGTACTCTTGCCTTGGAGATGTTTTTTGGAGTCTCTCTTAGGGACTGAACACAGGTAATAAATGTATCGACACATTTTATTGCCGGATGATCCCGGACTGTGCCGAGACACAAATCTTCAAGCATTCCCTTCGAGGTATTATCAGGCATGACAAAAACACCCACGGAAGGCGCTCCATTGGAGAACTCACCGGGTTTCTTTGGTGGTTTTAAATCATTTTTTTCCAACACTCCTGTCACACTTTTAAACGCATCATTTGCGTTGTTGTCCGCATCCCGGATAACGGCTATCTTTTCGATTAATTTAAAACCACTTGTAACAATGAATGCCGGTAGTGTTTTTTTAAATTGATCCTTACCTTCTATTTCTCTTACATCCACGTTTTCGTTTATTCCGATTTCCTTTAGTAATTCCTCAAAAAAATTTACCTCATCTTTCCCTTCGACAACCAGCAGCATTGGCTTTGTAAAAGGTAACGGCTTCTTAGCAGGTGACGGCATTAGCGCACCTCCAGGTCATTTTCTATAGACGTTTTAAGTATCTCGTGATTGATCGAGATGATATCAAGCTCATCTTTCTTCTTTTCGATCCGGAAGAGTCTTAAGTCATCGTTTTTTTCGGCCAATTTATCGTAAGCCGAACTGTAAGCCCTGATGTTCTCAAAAGAGTGAGTCGTGGCAAAAATTTGAACGTTAAATTCCCTGGCGGCCTCGAAGATCGCCTTCCATAAAATTTCCAGCGCCGAATAATGAAAACCGTTCTCCACCTCATCGATCATTACGATTCCATTGGACTTATCGTATATGGCCAGGATAATGGCCAGAAGTCTATTTATACCTTCACCGACCATATTGATGGGAACCAACCGGTCAAATCCCATATCACAATACAATATATCGTTTGAACCCACGGATATATCCTGGATCGTTGGCTCAATTTTCTGCAATATCTGCACTACTTTTTTTTCCTGCTTTTTAATCTGGATGTTATTAAATCTCTGAGCATTGTTTTGAGAACCACCGGTTCCATAAATAAATACTCCATCCAACCTATTTTTATAATCCCCAGGAATTTCCGGTTTAATATCTTTACCATCAAATCTTACATTGGATACAAACTTATTTGATTCTTTTCTTCCCGGTTCTTTTAGTAAAAATTCCAGGGTTAACCCGTTAATGCGGTCTACAATATCCGTACCGCTGATTTCCCCGGCTAAAAGACCTTTTTTATTACCCGGTTTGGAAATAGAGGATTCTCTTAAGGGTTTTATCGTTAAATCACGCTGCTCATCAGGTCTGCTGATCTCACCATATAGCTTGATAATAGATTTTGTCTCCAGTCGGTTAAAAAATAGCGACCAATAATATTCGTCAATTACGTTAAGCCCCCGAAAAGAGTTAATAGTCATAGGCAAAGTCGGGTTGGTGGGGCCGGTCAGGAGAAAAATACTTTCTAAGACCGTTGTTTTACAACTATTGTTTTTACCTACAATTAAATTAAACTGTTTGGGATCTTTAATTTCCAGGCTCTTGATACCTCTAAAATTTTCGATTTTAATTTTTTTGTACATAATAAACTCCAGGGTAAAGCAAAAAATACCCGGTAGTTATTATATTACTTTTTTTATAAGAATTAAAGCCCTTAGCGGTAATCAATAAAAATCTTGCACCATATCACTGCATCCGGTGAGAAGGAACCTCGTATGTTTTTCTTCATTTGGATGATACCGGTTGGGCTTGC
>JAGLQA010000854.1 GCA_023137075.1 Candidatus Aminicenantota bacterium | reverse complement strand
AAAAAAATGCCCTGGACCATGGCCGCCTTTACCACGGCCGCCCTCTCCATGGTCGGGCTGCCCCCGCTGGCCGGTTTTTTCAGCAAATGGTACTTAGCTCTCGGTACAATTAAAAATTCCGATTGGCTGCTGTTAGTGGTCATTTTGGTCAGCAGCCTGTTGAATGCCGTTTACTTTTTCCGCATCCTTGAGAAAGTCTATATGAGACCCCGTAATGCCGATTCCCAGGAAGAAGAAACGGTTATAAAACGGGAAGAGGTCGGTGCTTCCATGCTGCTGCCCACCCTGATACTGGCTGCCGGTTTAATTGTATTGGGATTGTTGAACGCCTTTATTGTCAAGGGAATTATCGAATTTATAATACCGGCAGGGATGTAACGAGATAAAAATGATTCCGGAAATTTATACTTCTATTATACCTTTGTTAGCGGTTTTAGTCTCCCTGGTTGCGGTTCCCCTGATTCTACTCAGTTCAAAATTCAAAAACTTACGGGAATCCTGGACTATCACAGCAGCCTTAATCAAATTCGGTTTGGTGCTGTCCCTTCTGCCCGGGGCGCTGGCCGGACGAACGGCGGAATGTAATCTTTTCGACATATTCCCCGGCATCAAATTGGCCCTGCGTGCCGACCCCTTCGGTGTATTCTTTGCCCTGATCGCATCGGGGCTGTGGATATTCACCTCTTTTTACTCCATCGGCTACGTGCGCGGGGTACCGGAAAAAAAACAAACCCGCTATTTTGCCAGTTTTTCAGTTTGCCTTTCGGCTACCATCGGCATTGCCTTTTCCGCCAACTTGCTGAGTTTTATCATTTTTTACGAAATATTAACCATTGCCACTTATCCCTTAGTCATTCACAAAGAGACCAAAAAAGCCATCGATGCCGGCCGGAAATACCTGGTATACACGCTGACTGCCGGTTTATTCCTGATTGCCGCTTCTGCCTGGACCTTTCAGTTGACCGGCACGTTGGATTTTAAAGCCGGCGGCCTGTTTGCCGAGGGTGTATTAACCCCCCAGACAGCGGTAGTGCTTTTCTTTCTTTTCTTAGGCGGTGTGGGAGTAAAAGCCGGTATCATGCCGCTGCACAGTTGGTTACCCAGTGCTATGGCCGCTCCTACCCCGGTCAGCGCCCTGCTCCATGCGGTGGCCGTCGTTAAGTCGGGTGTTTTCGGTGTTGTCCGGATGGTGGGATTCGTATTCGGCCCCACCCTGATGGCGAAATTCGGTTTGAATACTATCCTGCTCATTTTTGCCGGGACCACAATCATTGTGGCCTCATTGATCGCTTTGCGGCAGGATAACCTGAAGCGGCGGCTGGCCTATTCGACGGTGGGGCACCTCTCCTATATTGTGTTGGGCGCTGCCCTGTTAACCGAATCCGGTTTTGCCGGCGGCATAATGCATATTGCCTTTCACGCCACCATGAAGATTACCCTCTTCTTCGTGGCCGGGGCCATATATGTTAACCTGCATAAAGAGAACATCAGCGATATGGACGGCATCGGCAAGGTTATGCCCTGGACCATGGGCGCTTTTACCATCGGCGCCATCGGCCTGGCCGGAATCCCACCGGTTAACGGCTTTATCAGCAAATGGTACTTAGGAACAGGCTCCCTGGAAGCCGGGATGCTGCTTCCACTGGCTATTCTGGTAATCAGTGGATTATTAAATGCCGCCTATTTTTTCCCCATCGTCCACATCGCTTTTTTCCGGAAAGGAGGCAAAGAACTTGAAGGCAAAGGCGAAGCTCCCCTCGCCATGGTGGTTCCCTTAGTCTTTATGGCGATTATGTCACTGCTTTTGGGTATCTACCCCGACCTCTTCTTCAAATTTTACCACCTGGCGATTCGTATTTCCGAAACTATATTAGGAGGTGGCTGATGAAAACCTGGCACAGGCTCATTTTGGCTCTCTTAACCATTGCCTCTATTATTGCCGGGCTGTCCATGCACCATGATCCCGGCCACAGTCACTGGTGGGACACCTTTCCCATATTCTGGATCCTGTTCGGTTCTGTCGGCTGTGTGGCGCTGATCGTTTTTGCTAAGATTATACTGGCGCCCATTATATACAAGAAAGAGGATTATTATAATGATTGATTGGATTCCCCCTGCTTTTATCTTGCTGGCCGGAGCGTTGGTGCTGCCCTTCCTGCCCAAAAAAACCCGTTCCACCGCCTTTATATTTTTTACTTTTTGTGCCCTGCTGGTGGTCTGGTTTATCCCACAGGAAACGACCTTTGAAGTAGAAGTAATGAGCTATACGCTCTCCATGTTAAAAGTAGATGCCTTAAGCCGGGTATTCGGCATTATTTTTGCCTTTATCTGCCTGGCCGGCGGGATTTATGCCTTTCATATAAAAGAGACGGGCCAGCAGTGTGCTGCTCTCCTCTATGCCGGGGGCGCCTTAGGCGTTACCTTTGCCGGTGATTTTTTTACCTTATTTATGTATTGGGAAATGATGGCGGTTGCCTCCACCTACCTGATCTGGGCTAGGGGCACGAAAGAAGCCCAGAACGCGGGCATCCGCTATTTGCTTTACCACGTGTTGGGCGGCGGTCTCCTCTTTGCCGGTATCTTAATCCATTTAGCCAAAGAACCGGAAGTGGGCATCCGCATCATGCAGATGAATCCCGATATGGGACTCTCGGCCTGGTTGATTCTTCTCGGGGTCGTCATCAATGCGGCGGTTCCGCCTCTTCATGCCTGGTTGTCCGATGCCTACCCCAAAGCAACGGTTACCGGCGCCGTTTTTCTCAGCGCCTTAACTACCAAAACCGCTGTTTATGTTTTGGCCCGGATTTTCCCCGGCTGGGAAATCTTATTAATCTTCGGCACCATTATGACCGTTTACGGCGTTATTTTCGCTGTGTTGGCCAACGACATCCGCGGCATCCTAGCCTACCATATTATCAGCCAGGTGGGCTACATGGTGGCCGGAGTGGGAATTGGAACGGCTATGGCTATAAACGGTGTGGTATCTCACGCCTTCAGTCATATTTTATATAAAGCCCTGCTCTTTATGGGAGCAGGAGTGGTTCTGCATACCACCGGAAAAAGTAAACTTACGGAATTGGGCGGTTTGGGCAGGAAACAACCCATTACCTTCTGGCTTTACATGATCGCTGCTTTTTCGATCTCCGGGTTCCCCCTGTTCAACGGTTTTATCAGTAAGTCCATGACCGTGGCGGCTGCCGGTGAAGCGCATCATTATTGGTCAATGTTCCTGATGACCCTGGCCGCGGTCGGAACTTTCCTGAGCGTCGGCTTGAAGCTTCCCTATTTCACCTGGTATTCCAAAGAGAAACCCAAAGAACTGCAGGTCGAGAAACCGCCGGTTAATATGCATATCGGCATGGCAATAGTGGCGTTCTTCTGCATCCTGCATGGAATTTTCCCCGGTATGCTTTACAAGTTGTTACCCACGCCGGTAGACTGGAATCCCTTCACCATGCACCACCTGGTTGAGACCGTGCAAATCCTGGTTTTTACCTTTGCCGCGTTCTGGTGGCTGCGGTTTAAGATGCTCAAGCCCAAACCCTACATTGCTTTAGATGTAGACTGGTTTTACCGCCGGCCGGCCAGGATCTTCCGGAGGATCCTGGTAGATCCCTGGGATAAAGCCTTCGACAAAGCGGAGGAATTTTCGTTCCGGGTGGTCCGCAGGTTGGTTGAATTCGGTAAGAATCCCTATATGCTGCTGGCCCGGGGCAGTCGTGA
>JAGLQA010000853.1 GCA_023137075.1 Candidatus Aminicenantota bacterium | reverse complement strand
ACATAAATCACTTCCGCCGTCACCTCGCCCGTATCGGAAGTCGACCCGGGCAGGAAATCGGTCTCATAACGGTAATGTTTTTTTACGAAGGAATTTTTTTTATAAGGAATGTGGAGAATCACTTCGGAACCGGGAAAGACCAGGGTGTAAGGATTGGCAAAGTCCTGGAAATAGGTGTTGTTATCCCCCGCCGGTTGGAGACCCCATTTTTTCAGATGACCGGCCACCCATTGGGCCGCGGCATTGAACCCAGCGGTGCCCGTTAAACGACCGCCATATTTCTCTGATGCTAGTTCCTTGACATAGTCGAACAAGGTATGGCTGGAGATGGCGTGCACGGCATCCGGACATTTTTCTTCATATTTTTCCGCTTCCCCCTTTTCTGCCGCGTCCTGCGACAAAATGGGAAAGTAAACAAGAATAAATCCTATCAAAAATAAAATAGTAAGTCGATTCGATTTCATTTTTTTTACCTCCGGTTCTAAAATCTTAGAACCCGTTATCACGTTATACCTCTTTTTTTTTGTAAATTCAATAATCCTCGGCATTGAATATCTTCCGGCGCAGGCGCTTAATCCCACCCCGGCGCCGCTTTTCTTCTTTCCTGCGCAGCCGCGAAGCAGCCGTAGGTTTCGTTTTATGACGAATTTTGGGCTTTTGCACTGCCTTGTGGATCAGGCGAATCAAACGCTGCAGCGCATCTTGACGGTTTTTTTCCTGGGTGCGAAACCGCCGGGCGTCAATAATAAGCACACCGGCATCCGTCACTTTTTTCCCGGCCAGGTTAATGAGGCGCTCTTTCACATCTTCGGCAAGCGAGGGCGAGTTCGCCACATCGAAACGCAGTTGGACGGCGGTGGCAACTTTGTTGACGTTTTGTCCGCCCGGGCCGGAAGCGCGAATAAATTCTTCCTGGATTTCTTTTTCATCGATTGCTACAGCCGGTGTAATAGTGATCATCTTTTTTGACCTCCCACGGACGCAAGCCCGGAACCGCGTTCAGCGAAAAGAACCTGAAAATACCTATCTGCGAAATTTTATTATACCACGAACACCCGAAGCGCTTCAACCGTTGTCAATTCATCAACTCCTCTAGACTCATCCCAATTTCATCGATAGAAATGTTGACATTTTTTTCTTTAAATCATAATATTAACACTTAACGTAGAGTTCAGAAACGATGAAGAGCAAAATAAAAATAGATTTACCAGCGGCATGGATTCGCGACTTTTGCGGGCGCTGGAAGAATTGGAATTAAATCTAAAAGATGCTTATTTTTTAATGTCAAAGGAGCCGTCATGATTGAACGATATTCGGTAAAAGAAATCGATAGAATATGGAGCGAGGAGAATAAATTCAGGAAATGGCTGGACGTGGAATTGGCCATTACCGAAGTCTACCACGAATGGGGCGAAGTGCCGGATGAAAGCCTGCAAAATATAAAAGAAAAAGCCGATTTCGATGTCAACCGCATCAACGAAATCGAAAAAAAAGTAAAACACGATGTCATCGCTTTCCTGACTTCCGTCGAAGAATTCGTGGGTAAAGATTCTGCCTATATCCACAAGGGCATTACCTCCTACGATATTGTGGATACCGCCCTCTCCCTGCTCATAAGGGAATCCTTAGACATCGTCATCACAAAAGCGGAAACACTAAAACAGGTCTTGCTGCAAAAAGCCGTCGTCTATAAAGACCTCCCTGCTATCGGCCGCACCCACGGTATCCACGCCGAACCGATCGCCTTCGGCGTTAAATACTTAATCTGGTACGAGGAGATCGGGCGAAACATCGAACGGCTGATGCGAGCAAAAGAGATCATCTCGGTGGGCAAGATTTCCGGTTCCGTGGGCACCTATATCCACTTTCCCCTGGAAGGCGAAGAGAAAGCCCTGAAAAAACTGGACTTAAAACCCTGCCGGGTCTCGTCGCAAATCATCCAGCGCGACCGCCACATGGAGGTAATGTATGCACTGACCAGTATCGGCTCGGCGGTGGAGAAAATTGCCGTGGAAATCCGGCACCTGCAGAGAACCGAGGTCCTGGAAGTGGAAGAACCCTTTTCGAAAGGACAAAAAGGCTCATCGTCCATGCCCCACAAACGAAACCCGGTGAAATGCGAACGCATGTCGGGCATGGCGCGATTACTCAGGGG
>JAGLQA010000852.1 GCA_023137075.1 Candidatus Aminicenantota bacterium | reverse complement strand
GTTATATAAGGTTTTAATTTTTCAGTGTACCTGGTTTTATTGATCATCCGCTTCGTCGTTCAACCTATCCAGTATATTTTCTCTCTCTTCGTAAAGTGAGTCCGCCGTTTCCATGAAGTTCTCGTCATCGACACCCAGATCATCGGTTTTCAACAACTTGCCCACACTCCCGGTCCGGGTCTCTTGCAGCAGGATTGGAGCAAAGGTATTATAGTCGAAAGCCCGGTTAAGAATCATATTATTCAGCTTGTTAAAAATATAGTTGCTGTGGGAGGTGAGAATCAATTTTACTCCAGCTTTGAGAAGCATTAAAAAAAATTCGACTAACTTAACCTGGACCTCGGGATGAAGATGGGCCTCCGGTTCTTCGATAAAAATGGTCGGTTTGGAAATTTCCCCGTCTTTATTTTCCAGGTCTTGCGGTAAAACAAATTTTATAAATGCGGTAATAGTGGAGAGTTCGGAAACCATGGAAGAAACGGAACTTATATCCAGCACAAGTTCGGAATTTGCAGGTTGGTAGGTCAGGCGTTTTTTTTCATCATCGAAATCTACTTCTCCTTTAAGGATATTTTTTTCCAGGTACCTGGCGATTTTACCCAGTTTTTTATTCCCGGTTCCGCTGCTCCTGATTTCGGATAGATGCAAAATATAGTCGGCGGTCGGTTCGGGTATTCGCGGTAATTCTATTTTTTCTGTTATCAGGGCTCTTTTTTTTGAGAGTTCGGCCAGCATCGGGAAGAGCCATTGGGAGCCGGAATAGATGCCCGACCGAAAAGCGGGCAGAAAATATATCCCTGGGATTGCATTTTTGATATCATAACTTATTCTATTTGCGATCACTCCAAGACAATATGTGAAAAATTCAGAGATATTTGGTATGTCATCAGAAATATATATTATATCTTTATCTTTATTGGTGTAAATACTCGTTTTTTTTTTAGTAAATATCCCAATTGTTTTCATCTTCATTGACAATTTTTTGATTATTATTGTATCGTTTATGGAAAAAGAAATAATAAAATGAGCTAAAGTAATTCGGATTAAAGGTTTTTTTTGAGATTTATAGTTTTTTAAGTCATTTAAATCATAAAAGGTAGATTTAAGTGAATTCTCAAGACTGCTGGAAAGTGACATGTTAAGGATATTTTTTAAGATTTCTATTATTTCACCTGTTATATCACATTCTTTTTCTTTCCTGATTCTATCCTCGATGGCCCTGTATTTTTTTTCGAAGACTTTATCGCGGGCTAATTTTTCGAAAGAAAGCCTATCAATGTTAAGGAAATGTTTCAAAATGAGGTAGACGAGTGAAATGGCATAGGATTTGCCGATGTTGTTCTTGCCATAGAGGATGGTCAGATCCTTTGAAAGATCGACATCAACCTCTTTGATCGGACCAAAATTTTTTATTTGTATTTTCATAACATTCACCTGGTTTTATTATTTGTAGTAACCGGCAAAACGTATCATAGGTGAAGAGTAGCAGATTTTTAGAGAATTATCAATCTGAAAGTATGTCTGAACTAAGATTTTATGCGATATAATAGAAGAGTGATGAAATTTTAGGGCATCATGAATGTATATCAAACCGGGGATATGTGAAATTTCAGGGGCTAACCGCCGATGCGGCCGGAGGAACGAATCCTCTGGCTGTAGATATCAAAATTATTTCCGCTGCGTTTGTCGTGCCAGGTAATAATAGCGCCGCCTCTGCCGTCGGAAACGAGGAGCGGATCGAGTTGACTGCCTTTGGCCGTCGATACGGCAATACCTTTCGAGGCCCACCTGACTAAACCGGAGGCGGTTAAACGCTGCGCATAGATATTGCTCTCCTTTTCCGAAGCGCGCCAGGCAACGATGGCGCCTCCACGACCGTCGGATACGATTTGTGGTTTGAATTGATCCACCTGGGCGGCACAAATGCTCACACCATTGGCGGCCCACTTTGTGTTTCCACCGGCATCGATTAACTGGGCGTAGATGTTCCAATCATGCAATTGTTTTTCAGTGCATACCTTAACATCAAAATCCGTCTGTTTGGCAAAGGCGTCGTAATTGCACTCACCACCTTTTCGGTAATCCTGCCAGGCTATAATAGCTCCGCCTTTTCCGTCGGAAACCAACCCGGGATCATATTGGCTGTTGGGCGCGCTACATATGGTAGTACCGTTTACCGGCCACTGAATTTTTCCGAAAAAATCAACCCGTTGGGCATAGATGTCATAATCGCTGCCGTTTCTTTTATCCTGCCATGTGATGATGGTGTTTCCATTCACATCGGACGTTATCCGGGGTTCGCGTTGATCATGTTTTGCCTGGGATATCGAGGCGCCGTTCGCGCTCCATTGCACCGTGCCGGAAGAGTCGATTCGCTGTGCATAAATATCGTAGTCACTGCCATTCCGTCTATCCTGCCAGGTTACGACAGCGCCGCCTTTTCCGTCGGAGGCAAGACGATGGTTTTCCTGGTCGCCTTTTTCACTGCAAATGGTAACGCCGTTCAAAACCCATTTCACGCTGCCGGAGGAATCGATCCGTTGGGCGTAGATGTCGTAATTGCTGCCGCTGCGCCTGTCAAACCACACAATGACAGCTCCCCCCTGGCCGTCGGATACTAATTGAGGGTCATATTGTTCGCCTGCCGCCGTGCATATGGCAATGCCGTCCGGCGACCATAGAACCTTACCGGAAGCATCGATTCGTTGGGCATAAATATCATGATGGTTCCCATTCCGCCTGTCGTACCAGGTAATGATGAAGCCCCCCACGCCGTCGGCTGCTATCTGTGGATATCTCTGCGGCCCGCCGGCAGTGCATACGGAAATACCGCCTGTTTCCCAGAGCAGTGCACCTGCGGCATCGATTCGCTGCGCAAAGATATCGTAATCGCTGCCTTTGCGGGAATCTTCCCATATAATAACGGCGCCGCCGCTGCCGTCTTCCACTAATTGAGGTCTTTTTTGTTCATTTTCGGCCGTGCAAACCGGAGTATTCGTGACCGGGCTGCTGTTCCAACCGATAAAAAAGACAAAAATGACGATTGTTAATGAAATTTTTGTTAACATACTTATATCTCCTTGTAGATAAGATAGATCGGAAATTGAATGAGAACCTATTATATCATATTTTGATCAATTAATAAAAAAAATTTTCCCGGTAAAGTTTAAAATGTTAAAAATACTCTTGACAAGCGGGGCAATAATAAAGATAATAGTAAAAATCAGAGAATTATAAATGAATGCGCAAACTATTTTAATTGTGAATGATGATACGAAAATTATTGCCGCGCTGAAAGAGAACCTGCAAATATTAACCGGCCATTATGTAGTTAAAACTGCCGCCAACGGCGAAGCGGCACTGAAAATTTTACAAAAAGATAAAATAGATATTATGGTCCTCGATTTACAATTACCGGTAATGAATGGTATCCAATTATTAGCGGAACTTAATAATAAAAGAATATGGCTGCCTTCTATTGTATTATCGGATGAAAAAATCGATAAAACGAACAAAGAATTTCAAGACTTCGGCATCATCGAATTTTACAAAAAACCTTTCCTGATGGGGAAAATTGTGTTCGATATCGATGATATCCTTCAAAACAGGGAAAAGGCGGATTTAATAAAAAATTTTAGCCTTCCCGCTATCATGCAACTCATCAATATGGAGAAAAGAACCGGTATCATAACGGTCAAAATAGGGAAAAAAGACGGAAAGATTTTTTTTAGAAACGGAAAACTCATGGATATTAACATTAAAGGCCAATCAGCGGAAGAGGCGCTAATGGAATGTATCCATTCATTATATGATGATCGGGAAATCACCATCGAATATATCGAACACCGGAAAAAAAAGAAGATCGATATGTCGTTAATAGAGATGGTAATGGAAGCGTCACGGATCAATGATGAGAAGCGAGTGCCGCAGACCAAAGACATATCCGGGATTCAGGGTGGGGAGGTATCGCAAAATGACCGCCTGTCGACGATAACGGCTTTACTGAATTCTCTGAAAGAATTAGACAGCTATATCATTACCAATAGGGAAGGGGAAATTTTAAAGGCCTCTTCAAAAGATGTTAATGACGTGGCTTTGAATTCAAGTATTTATTTATGGGTCATCGGTAATAAAATGAGTGACGCGCTTAAATTAGGAAAGCCCGGTAACATCATATACTATCGCAGTGCGAAAAAGCGATTCATCAGTAAATTTAAAGATTATATACTTATTTTTGATTTGACGGAAATCACTAAATTTTCAGTCTTCAAAAAGAAATTATATGAACTTCTCGAAAAATTGATATTAGAATAGGAGGTCATCGATGGATCAACTTATCAATAATATAAAAAGTGTTCCCGGGGTTGTCGGAATCGCAATATTCAAAGATGACGGCGGCCTGGTGGCATTTGATTTCCCCGAAGCTTATGACAAAAACCTTCTTAATCTTGTGGGGCTTAAGTTTCAACCTTTAAAAGATATATTACCTGAAGATGAAGGCGAGATCGTGTATCTATGCTGGGAATTTGATAATCTGCTGGGATTTTATTACCCGGTAGAGGGAGGTTGGATAAATATTATCTCAAGCGATGATATTCCCATGCCGGCATTATCTTTAACCATGAATGCCGTTGCCAATAAATTGCCCAACCTTTTAAGCAGTGCCGCGGTTGTTCAGGATCAGGCTGTCGTTGAAAAAACCGTAACACCGGAAAGAATAAAAGAAATGGAAAAGATATTTTCCCTTTATTTAGGACCGGCCACTCATGTGATATTGAAAAGAGCTGCTCATCAATTAGGCTGCACACCGAATAATATTCCCGAGAATAAACTGGGTGAAGTAGTTGAAATTGTGATCGCCAAAGTACCGGAGAGTAAAAAAGATGAAGTTATCAAGAAAGTCGGGAATAATTGACGGGAGATAATCATGGGAAACCCGGGAAAAGATAAATTGTCGGAGTTGTGCGACCTGCTGAAATCTATTGAAGAGGTGGAGAGTTATATTATTACCGATAAAGAGGGAATAATTCATGACGCAACCGCGGACGAGTATAATGATAATACCATTAACTCATGTATTTACCTGTGGGTGACGGGAACTCAACTTGGCAGTAAATTTAATATGGGAGAACCGATCAATCTCATATACAACCTGAAAAAAAAGAAAGTATTAATCCAGAAATATGACAATTACCTCATCATTATATACTTAACGGATAAAACCAAATATTCGGTTTTCAAGAAGAAATTGTATGAACTTTTTAATCGATAAATATTTTTTTAGAAATTTCTCACAGGAGGCCTAAAATATGAAAATAGCGACGAAAATTTTATTGGGATTCGGCATCCTGATCGCCCTGGTATGGGTCATCGGGATTTTTGCCATCACAAGTTTCAGTTATTCAAGTACCCTGTTTAACAAAATGGATACGGACACGATTCCGAAGATGATCGCTGTCGGTGATATGAGCCAGAAAGTAACGGAAACCCACGTGGAATTTATGGAGTTCTTACTATCCGGAAAACTGAGTTCCAGGGATAATGTGGCCGGGCTTTTAAGAAGCCTGGAGAATCTTGGCCGGGAGAACGTCGAACGGCAGGAAACCGGAGATGAAAAGGAGAAACGGGCAGCGGCGGAATTGGCGCAAAAAATCGATATATTTTCTTCCTCTGTGGTGGATGTGATGGATATGAAAACCCGCGGAATTGCGGATGAAGAACTGCTGTCGGCGGAAGAGAAAGCGGTGCGTCCAACTTTTGATTCGATGATGAAATTACTGACGGAACAGAACGATACCTATAAATCGGCATTTTCTACAATGAGAAAAGACGTCAAGTCCTCACAAGACCGCGGGTTGTTGATTATCGTTATTATCGCGGTTATCGCGATGATCACAGGTATTATACTTGCCGTAATCTACGGACGATCGATCAGTCGCCCCATCACGAATTTGACAGCGGTTGCCGATGACATCAGTAAGGGCGAGATCTCGAAGCCGGTTCCCAAAGAGACGAAGGATGAAATCGGCGACCTGGCCGAAGCCTTCGAACGGATGCGCGTCAGCCTCCAGGTTATGATCGAAGCGGAGGGCGAATAAAGCGGATTAAGTTGGCGTTAATAAAAAACGGCTTATAACGGATGTCGATATATGAAAAAATTTCCGAATATTATGAACGTATTTTCCCTTTAAAAAAAGGGAAGGTAACATTTTTAGAGTCACTGCTAAAAAAAGAAAACCAAAAAATTCTTGACCTTGGCTGCGCCACGGGAGAATTGGCCCTGGCGCTTTCTTCAAAAGGACACAGGGTAATCGGGATAGACCTTGATAAGAATATGGTAAACATGGCCCGGTCAAAGGCGAAAAGTGAAGGAACGAAAAACCGATTTTATGTAAAGGATATGCTGGATGTGGGAATGGATTTCCCCGAAAACTCTTTTGATGCTGTGCTTTGCCTAGGAAACACGCTGGTCCATTTAAAAAACCTGGATGAAATCGGGAATTTGATTAAAGGGGTCTTTTCAATTCTAAAAAGGGATGGGATATTTATCCTCCAGGTTGTAAATTTTGAAGGTGTTCTAACAGGGCAAATTAATGGACTGCCCCTCCTGGAAAATGATACCTTTGCCTTTGAGAGAAAATATCAATATGATAAAAATCACCACCACGTTATGTTTAAAACCTCTCTTTTCTTAAAAAAGAGCGGAGAATCCCTAAAAAGCCT
>JAGLQA010000851.1 GCA_023137075.1 Candidatus Aminicenantota bacterium | reverse complement strand
TGGGGGGCAACCTGGGCCTTTTCAACCATTATGAGTTTGCTTCGCGAGATATATTTGGGGTAAAGGAAGGAGTGATAGGTGACTACGGAGAATTCAAAGTTTTTATCTTAAAATACGCAGACCGGGGTAAGAGTCTGAACCGCTTCAAAAATGCGGCCAATTACCTGAAAAACAGCCCGAGGTTCAAACATTTTGCTTTCCATCAAGCTGCTTGCTCCATGATGGACAGGAAGGGGAAACCTCTCTATATGCAATTTTATAATAGTTATATACTAATACTACTTGGAAAAGAAAAAGAAGAAGCGGAGTTTATCCTGCTAAAGATGACCGGCGCCTGGAAAAAATAGAAATTTTTTAATTTTTTTCTCCAAAAAGCAGAAAACTGTACAAAATGTTAGGTGGTCGAAAAAATGCACTGAAACGTTTCTTAAAAAGCACCGATATATAAAGATAAATCATCTTTTTCTCTTTGTCCGTAATTCCGGAAATCCCTAAAAAAGGGGAAATCGAGGGAAATGAAAACTCCCAAAACCCTTGATTAGAGAGCATCTCGGGATTTTACTGAAAGTTGTGCCACCCAACAAAATTGTATCTTGACAGCGTCGTGAATTTATAAGAAGATAAAATATTATCGAGTATTTTTAAAAAAGGGCTGTTTGATTGCAGATCGAAATTGCGGCTGCTTTAATAAATTTTATAAGCAACTAAATTTCGTTTTTTTAATTAGGTTTAAAAATCTACGATGCCACTCAAAGGCGGGAGCTTACATCAATTTATAGTCGTTTTTCAAGGCACTGCTCGAAAAACGAACTCACCGGACGGTGAGGGAAAAACATAATTAACTTGCTAATTGTTACCGCCATGTAATGGCATGATTTAATTTTCGGGAGGAATCAATAATGAGCAATACGAAATTACTATTATTTGTAATGGGAGTTTTATTTTTAACCAATGGCTTATGCCGGGCTGTTGATTTGCGGCAGGATGGTAAAAAGAAAACAATAATACCGGACAGGACGTCTGAAGCGATTGCCATAGATGGTGATTTAAATGAGGATGTCTGGGCCCATCCGCCATTATCCGAACAGTTTATGACCTATATGCCGGTATATGGTGAGAAATTATCCCAGGATACAAAGGTCTGGTTGGCTTATGACAATAAAAACCTTTACTTTGCTTTCAGGTGTTACGATACGGAGCCAAACAAGATAAAAACCTCGATTTGCCAGAGAGATAAGATGTTTTTAGATGATTGGGTGGGAGTCGAACTCGACGCCCTGGGGAATAAACAGAGCTGTTATGAATTTTACGTTAATCCCAACGGTATCCAGGGAGATATATTGAATTCTGCGGTAACCGGTGTCGATAAGGCGCCCGATTTTGTCTGGGAAAGCGCCGCGAAACTGACCGGCGACGGCTACAAAGTAGAAATTCGCATTCCCCTGGACAGTATTCGTTTTAAGAGTGGAAAAGAGGTAAAAATGGGAATCCTTTTCCTGCGAAATATTAGTCGACTCGGAACCGGGGGAATCTGGCCCCGGACCGAACCGGGTCAGACGGAATTCAACTTTATGGCCACCGTCATTTACAAAGACCTTAAATACAGCCTGAAATTGGAAGTGCTGCCCAATTTTACCTTCAACAGTAACTTCGAGAGAGAAAGCCCCCAAAACTGGGACAGCATTAACTTTAAAAATCTCGGGGCGTCCGTTAAATACGGAGTTACCTCGGCTATTACGGCGGAAGCGACGGTAAACCCGGATTTCAGCCAGGTTGAGAGTGACGCCTTCCAGATTGAAGTCAACCGCCGTTACCCGGTTTTCTACAGTGAGAAGCGGCCCTTTTTTATGGAAGGAGTGGATGTTTTCGATTTTGGGGTTATCAATGGGGGTATGATGTTGGCGGCCATTCATACGCGCCGGATCCTGGATCCCGGTTGGGCGGGCAAGTTAAGCGGAAGCTCCGGCAGAACGAGTTTTACTTTCTTAGCGGCAGATGATAAAGCCCCCGGCCAGGTATGGGGGGATGATTTGAACCCGGATGAAGGAAAAACGGCCCTGTGGGGCATTGTCAGGGCGAAGTATAATATAGGCAGCGACAACTCCCTGGGAGTTCTCTACAGCAGCCGGTATTTTGCCGGGGAGAAGAATAATGTAGTCGGTTCGGATATTCAGTACCGTTTTTTTAAGAATGCCCGGTTAAATCTCTCCTACCTACACAGCCGGACAGGAGGTGTGGATGGAGGTCGGCTGAAACAGGGAAACGGTTTTAACGCCATGCTGCAGTATCTCATTCCGAAACTCTATGCCTGGGCCGCGTATGAGCGCTATGACGAGGATTTTGCCATGTACTCCGCCTTTTTAAACCGCACCGATATCGGCAGAGGGCTTTTTTATATCGGGCCGAATTTTTACACGAAAATAAAAGGGATGACCTGGCTGCGGCGTATTCAACCCTATTTACAATATTCGAGATTACACGATCTCGGTACCGGCATGGATGATACCTATTATTGGTTAGGAATGGATATGCATTTTACCCGCCGGGGCTTTATCAAGATCGAGTATCGAAACGAAAAGGAGGCCTGGCAGGGACAACTCTTCAACCAGGAATATGTTTACCTGTTGGGAGACGCCCAGCTTTTTAAATGGTTATTTGTAAAATTTGATTACAGTTACGGTGACCGGATTTACTATCATCCGGAAGAGCCGGCCTTAGGCAGGGGACAGCAAGCGGGTTTCGGGTTTACGCTGCAGCCCCATGTTAAATTAAACGTGGATATCGAGTTGGTTCACAATGACCTGTCCCGGAAGTCGGGAGATCAAAAATATTATTCTGTCGATATATTAAATATTAGGACAACTTACCAGTTTAACAGGTATTTTTTCATTCGCGGAGCGGTACGATATGACAGCTATCAAGAGAGGGTTTTAACCGATTTCCTGGCATCCTTTACCCTGATCCCAGGAACTGTGCTGCACTTAGGTTACGGGTCGCTCTATGAGAGGCAGGAGTGGTTGGATAACCGCTGGGTTCCCGGCACCGGCTCTCTCCTGAATACGAAGAACGGTTTATTTTTCAAAATCAGTTATTTATGGCAAATAAAATAAAGGCATCATGAATAGAATGAAAAAAACGGTTCCGTCAAATATTGAAGATATCATTGCCTTAGCGCCGGTACAGGAGGGAATGTTGTTTCATTATTTGAAAGAGCCGCGCAGCGATGTTTACTTCGAACAATTGAGCCTGAGTGTACCCGTAGAGATAGACCGGGAACATTTTGTGAAAGCCTGGGATTTTGTGATTGCCCGGAACGACATGCTGCGAACCTGCTTCCGTTGGGAAAAACTTGAAAAACCGGTGCAGGTGGTGTTAAAAGAACATAAGGTTGACGTGCGCTATTATGATTTATCGATGGGTGAACCCGGGGTCGATATTCGACGCAAGGTAGAGAAGATCAAGATAGAAGACCGGGATGAGGCATTCGATTTACGGGATGTTCCCTTCCGCCTTGCCTTATGTAAAACAGGAAAAGACGAATATGAGTTAATCCTGTCCAATCATCATATATTATTCGATGGTTGGAGCACCGGTATTCT
>JAGLQA010000850.1 GCA_023137075.1 Candidatus Aminicenantota bacterium | reverse complement strand
GAGGCTGGTTCCAGGGTGTGCTGGCTTCCAATAGACCGTCCCGCCTTCCCGAATCCGGCGGTCCTGTTATCCGCCAGGTTTTTACCTTAGAACCTCACTACCGCAGGTGGCTCTTTGCCTTAGATATACCGATTATCCCCCCCCGGTGGTCCCGTGAGTTACCGGGCCGGATTTTCCACACCTGGAGACTTGTCCAACGCTACTTGAGCTACGAATTGGTTTCCCAATTGGATTATCAATCCAATGAACCCCTTGAAAAAACGCACCGCCTTTGGGCCCTACAACTACCGAGAAATCTCGGTATAAGAATCAAGAACCTGGCCCTCTCCTGGCGCAACCAGGCTGCGACAGATGAGGATATCGTCAACTTCGCCATCGATTATTTCAGAAATTCCTCTTTTTCTTATACGCTGAAACCGGGCTTAATGGACCGGATGCAGCCCTTCGAAGATTTTTTATTCAATAAGCGAAAAGGATTTTGTGAACATTTTGCCGGCGCTTTTGCCCTGTTGATGCGGGCAGCAGGTGTACCGGCCCGGGTGGTCACCGGGTACCAGGGCGGTGTATATAACTCGGTGGGAAAGTACCTGCTGGTACGTCAATCCGAAGCCCATGCCTGGTGCGAAGTGTGGCTTGAAGGAAAAGGTTGGCATCGTGTCGATCCTACCGCGGTAGTCGCTCCCGAACGGATCGAGTATGGACTTGAAGTCAGCCGCAGCGTCTCGTCTATGGATACGATCGATGAAAGCGACCGGTCGGATGCGGTCAGGCGGGCTTTGCAGAAAAATTTCTTCAAACGATTGCTTGAAACCTTCGAACAGTATTGGGATACAATCAATAACAAATGGAATCTCTGGATCATGAGCTATGATATCTACCGGCAGCGCAGCTTCTTGAAAGAATTAGGCATCCGGAACCGCAGTTGGTTAATCCTGATCGTCATCATCGTGGTGGTAATCACTGTCCTGCTTTTCCTGATCTCCTATTTATTAAGAAGGAAAACCGCCCTCTCCTATCCCCTTTTAGAACTTTACCGAAAATTTTGCAGCAGGCTGGCGAGAGCCGGGGTGACGCGATTTACCTGGGAGGGTCCCTTAGATTTTGCAAAACGGGCTGTCGCTGAATTTCCCGGGTCCGAAAAGGAAATCGGCCAGGTGACCCGTCTCTTTGTCGAACTGCGCTACGGAAAATCTCCCGTCGATGAACAATCTTTAAAACAATTAAAGAAGGCTATCAACGGCATTGGAACCTTAAAAAAAGGGTAAATTATTTTCACCTATTTCCGGTATTTTGATCGGGGGCATTGGAGCGGCGCTTGAAATCTCATACAGGATAAAAAAGGAAAGGAAGGTAATGCCGACCAATACGCTAAAGACAATAAAGACATTTGAAAATCGTGATCTTTTAAAAGTTATTATTTTCATTTTATCCTCCTGCCCTATTGATAAATTTTTCCCGATGGAATACGTCCTATTCCCGGTTTCCGTACCTACACGTAATAGTTAAGCTGCCTCATCAGGAGACGCAAGATTTTGCGTCTCTACTGTTCTCAAAGAGAATTATGATTATGCTATTCATGATGGTCCCAACAAGGGAGGAGGTGTCCGTAAACCTATTTATAAATCCGCAATGTATTTGCG
>JAGLQA010000085.1 GCA_023137075.1 Candidatus Aminicenantota bacterium | reverse complement strand
CTTCGATGCGGAGAAGTGTTGGGGCTGCGGTTTGTGTGCCAACACCTGTCCTACCGAAGCCATTTCGATGCAGCCACTCCCCTCCTTCCGATTCCCGCACAGGATAACATATAGATGATTTCAAGAGTCAGACGGTGGGTTTCCAGGATTAAAGGGTTACCGGAATTAACTCAAGATTATTGATAATCGGGGTAACACGAGTTTCCCCCCTAGGTTCCTGTTCTGTGGGTTTTTTTTCATATCCTGAGACGCAAAATTTTGCATCTCTACGGTTCTATACTTCCTACCCTCTTCGTGCCCTCCGAAAACCCGCGTTAAAAAATAGACCTCAGTAATCCGAATGCTTTTTATTTGTGTAATTTGTGAAAATTCGTGGGCAATTAAGTCCTTATTAATCCTGAGTGCTTTTATCCGTTTAACTCCGTGAGAATCCGTGGCTAAAATTAATATTTCTGAGTTATTCCTATTTCACTTGACACAGGGCAGAAAATGGTTTAACATACAACCCTGAGATTTTGCAACGGGCGTTGCAGCAATGGCCGTTGCAGCAACGGAGGTTGCAAAAATGAAATTTTACGACCGGGAACATGAACTGAAACGCTTAAGGAAAGAATTCCAAAAATTAAAACATCGCTCATCCGTTATCGTAGTAGCGGGTCGAAGAAGAATCGGTAAAACACGACTCGTTTTCGAAGCTCACAAAGATAAACCCTTTTTGTATTTCTTCGTGGGGAAAAAAAAGATGCCCGACCTGTTGGAGGAATGGACTGATGAAATCAACACGAAGATCGGCAAGGTCTACGGAGAATTTTCAAACTTCTCCCAACTTGTCGGGTACCTGTTTAATAAAGCGAAAGAAAAAGAAATTACAGTGTTCTTTGATGAAGTTCAAAACTTCCTGACCATCAATCCTGCGGCCTTTTCCGATTTGCAAAAACACTTTGACATTAACAGGGAAACCTCCTCGCTGCTGCTTGTTTTTGCCGGTTCTTCATATTCCATGGTCGAAAAAATATTCACCGGCTCCGCGGAACCTCTATTCGGTAGGGCAACCGAATTCATTCGCCTGAGCTACCTGCCCGTTAATACCCAAAAAGAAATCCTGGTTGATGCCGGGTTTTATTCCGGTGAGAATCTACTGCACACTTTTTCAATTTTTGACGGCATCCCCAGGTTCTACGAGGAAATCCTCGAAACAGGAAAAAAAGATTTTAAGAATACCCTCAAAGAATTGATCGTAAACAAAGAGTTTCTCTGGGAAGAGGGACTCAATATGATGAGGGAAGAATTCGGCAAAGATTATTCCATTTATCATTCCATCCTTTCATCCATTGCATTAGGAAAGAGAAGCAGGAATGAGATCGAACAGGCGATACAAAGTTCCGCCGGCGGGTACCTGCATAACCTCGAAAAGGTATACGGCCTGGTAAAAAAGGAAAGTCCCATTTTCAGTAAAAGGACAAAAGGTGGAATACAAAGGTACTATTTTGCGGATAATTTTTATGAATTCTGGTTCCGCTTCATCAGCAGGTTCCAGTATTTAAAGGAGATTAACAGGAAAGAAAAAGCCTATGAAAAGATATGGGAACTGCTGCCGGAATATGAAGGGTATAAATTTGAAGCACTGATCAAGCGAATCTTCATCGAGATCAACCCTTTTGACATTGAATTTACCAGGATAGGTAGATATTGGGACAGGAAAGGTGAAAATGAGATCGATATCATCATGGCGGATGAAGACAGCGGGACTGCCTATTTAGTAGAGGTTAAACGAAACCTTAAAAAAACCTTAAAAAAAGAAGAAAAAATTAAATTTTATAATAAAGCTGCGGCAATTCCCCCGTTAAAAGAATATAATATTCGTTATTTATTTGCCGGTATCGAAAACCGGCATATCGTGATCCTCGGAGAAAAGGATAATAAATTTATACTTTAAAAAAAAACCAGTTTTCTTGTAAAATATCCGGGTTTAATTCTTAGAATCCTGGAGCCTCAGGACTACGTCATTATCATAATTTTTAATATTCATATTTTTAAGCTGCTTGAGAGATGGCAGGCTGTAGTCAGAATCCCCTTCGCTTTACCCAAAAATGTGCTCATTTTTGTGAGCGTCTCTCCCTTCGTGAGATTTTCTCACTCCGAGTTCGCAAGCCGCTCAGGGAAGCCCGACACGCCTACCGTACTAATATCTAATTTTCAAATAGTGTAGAAGACTTTAACGCACCAGCGCCTGGAGCCTGGAGGGGCATGCTGTCTTTTATTCAGTCTTGTAATATTTTTTGCAAGTTGGTTTCAAATTCTTTTTTCTTTTTCCATTTATCAGTTTGAGGGAAAATAACCTCAAAATCCCTATCCCCTAATATTCCTTTTATTTGCAAATCTGCGGGAGTGGTTATTTTGAAAAAGGGCCTTAGAAAGTCCGGGAAATACTGGAGTTTATTCCCCTCCCCTATTTTGTTCATCAAATCTTCATCCATTTCTTCACTAAAAAGGTATTTAAAAATCACACTACCGTCAAAGCAGTCTTCTATCTTCTTTATCTCAGTGATCTGCATTCACTAATTCTCCGATGACATCAAGGGTGTAATCAATCTCTTCCCGGGTTGTGAAACGGGAAATACTAAACCGTATGGATCCTGCCGGCGCTGTTCCGATATATTCGTGAATCAAGGGCGCACAGTGAAGCCCTGTTCGGCATATAATTCCGAAACTCCGCTCAAGGACGTAACCCACTTCCTTTAAATCCCAGCCGGGTAAACGGCAAGAGACTATAAATGTTCTTTCTCCTGCTACTTCTATCACCTCGGTTCCTTTTTTAATGAGCCCTTGTTCTAAATCCCGGGTCAAATTCGCCATCTTTTCCAGGGAAACAGGATTTTCTTTCTGCCACTTAAGGCTGTGAAGTAACCCGGCGAAAGCAGGGACAGGGGGTGTTCCGGGCTCGAGTCTCAAGGGCATTTCAGGCGGCATTTCCTTCAAATCGCTGCGGATGCCGGTCCCGCCGACAAAAACAGGTTCTACTTCAATCCCCTCTTTAATATACAATCCGCCGGTGCCTGATGGACCTAACAGGTATTTATGACCGGTAAAGGCAATCATATCGGCTGCAATACGGGATACATCCATGTCAAAAAGTCCTATAGATTGAGAAGCATCGAGCAGTGTGATACTTTCTTTCTCTTTTGCATATTTTAATAATTCTTCAATATTGTTCACTGCCCCGGTCACATTGGAGGCCTGGTTCAATACTACCAGCTTCGGGGAGAACTCATCTATCCTCTTTTCCCATTGCTCCTTGATAACCCGGCCTTCCGCATCGCAGGGTACGATTTCAAGCCGGATGACGCCCTTCTTTTCAAGCAGGTAGAGAGGCCGCAGCACCGAGTTGTGCTCCATGGCGGTAGTGATTACCACTTCACCTTTTAGCCCGATACCCAGGACAGCGATATTTAACGCCTCAGTGGCATTTTTACACAAAACGAGCCGTGACGGGTCTTCGGTTTTTAACAGGTGAGCCAGTTCTTTTCTGCATAAAGATAGAGTATCTTCTGAAGTGGTGCCGGCCCGGCCCGGATGCTTCGGGATTTTTTTAAAAAATGCCGCGACTTCCTCTCCTATGCCAGGTGACTTAGGAAAGGAAGTTGCAGCGTTATTGAGGTATACCGGTATATTACAGTTTTTCGTATTCTTCACTTTTGACTGCTATGAATTCCCCATATTCATCACCGCATTCGATTCCTTTGGTCTGCTTACAACGGAAAGTGTACAGGCCGGAATTCCCTGTGGAATCATAATCACCGCCGTATGCCAGGTCCATGAAGGCACCGCACACTCCCCTGATCATATGGGCGCTTAACCGGGGTGCCTTTTTCCCCGGATAAGCCTCCGCAATATCCGCTTCGTAATAATTATAGGACCGAACCACCATCTTTTCTCCGGGGACCAATTCCATGATTTCCGCATCGGCCCAACCCCAGGCAGTGAATACGGCAAAAGCACCGTGAAGCACATCTTCGACGTTTTCCACCATGGGTTTAACTGCGGCATCCCACTCTTTCGAAGTGATAATCCCGTATCCCGTGTGATAACCGCACTCATGGGCCGCATTGATAAGCAATCCTTCCACATCTTCCTTTATATCATCATCCACAGGTTCAATCATTCTCTTTGAGAACTCATTCCAGAATGCTGCCGGCCATTGGTTAACCAAAACATTAAAGGCAGGAATTATACCATCCTTATTGGCTCCTACAGAGACCTTAGACATATCTTCAATTACTTTATTTCTATCGATAGCCATTTTTTCCTCCTTACCCGGTCACTTTGAAACGGGACTCATCAGCACCCATGACCTTGCTTTTAGTTTCCGTAACCGAATATGTTCGAGTGGGTTTATCGAAAACCGCCGCAAACATTCCGGCAGTATACCCGGCCCCAATAAAATTAACAGGTTCCTTATTTTTGCCCCATTTTTTCAACCAGCCTTCATCCACATAAGCGTGCGGCATCGCAATTTCACCGCCACTGGTATCGCTTGCAGCAACAACCATTTTACCCATGCCGATGGCAGAAAACATCTGCACGGCAATATCTATCCTATCTGAGGTATCGGTAATCCCATTCTCTTTGTAGTAAGCTGTAAGGACATTATAAAAAACATCTTCTGTAGATTCCTGCAATATGCGGGTTCCATCCACAATATCCTTCGCATCTAAGCTAAGTTGAGTGAAAAGGGTGGCATAATGGTGACAATGAAGAACCGTGAGTCGATTGTTCAAAAAATGCCGTTTATTTTTGGCATCAAAAGTGTGTGTTAGTTTTAATTCAGCCATTTTTAACTCCTTTTAATAAATTGATCAATATCCCGGCCCAGGATATCATCTGCTGCTTCCTTAAACTTTGAAATAAGTTCGGCAGAATCTTTCATTTTACCGGCTTTGGTCTTTGATAGACCGGTTTTTACAGCCAGTCTCATCCTTCCTTTAAAGCCGGCCTGTTCAGAGACCACTCTGTAAATTTCTTCCAATAAGTTTCCCATTTTTTTCTCCTTTATTCGATAATTGCTTCTTCAAATATATCGATGATATTGGGGATCACCACATTCAGGAGCATTCCCAACTGGACGTCCTTCTTATTGAAGAGTATGCCCCATTGGAAGTCTCCCAGATAAAGTACAATGACCATGTGATCACCTATAAGATCGATGATATAATACCGGCCTAATTCCACATATTCATCTTCCGAGTTAGCCAGGGCGCCTGCTAATTGGTTGGTTACCTGGTTAAAGAGAGCCACTGCTTTGGGTTTGGAATTATAAGAAGCAATCGACTGACCGTCAGCGGTCATCCAGATATCGGTATGTGACAATCCTTTACCTAACTGGTCCTTTAAATAATTGACCGCTTCCTTTAATTTTTTTACATTCATGTTTTCCTCCTTCCTTTTTCTAATTTATACAATCATGTTTTTTATCCGACTTTTATCAATCCAAATTTCTGTTCACTTCTTTAATCTAATCTTATTTCTCGAACAACGCCATAGCTTCAGGAAGTGCGACATTCAGGACTAATCCTAAGGTGGTTTGACTGATATCTATCATCATGCCCCATTGAAGATCTTCATCCAATTGTACGACAATCACGATCTTATTGCCGGTGAGGTCCATTAAATAGTACCTGTTTAACTGGGCGGGAAAGCCGGCGCCTTTTAATGATTTATTTATGTAAGCCGTCACCTGGTTGAAAAGGGCATTTGCCGCACCCACATCGACTGCTTCATGGGGATCATGAGTCACAATAGACTGTCCATCTATATTCATAAAGATCGAACTCGCAATAAACGCATCCCCTAACTTGTCTTTCATGATATCCATGGCTTTATTAAATATTTTAACATCCATTTTTGCCTCCTTCGATAATTTTTTTTTACTTGTTTTTTTTATTCTCTTCTTTGTAGCTTTCATATTACACCTCATTGGAAAAGGGCCATCGCTTCCGGGAGTGCTATATTTAGGACAACCCCCAGGCTCGTTCGACTCGTATCTATTAACATCCCCCATTGAAAATCGCCTAATTGTACCGCAAGTGCAATTTTATTGTCGGTCAAGTCCATAATGTAGTACCTGTTTAACTCCACCGGGAAATTAGCGCCTTTCAAGGACTTCTTTATAAATTTCGACACCTGGTTAAAAAGGCTAGTAGCGGCTGCCGAATCGACTGATTTGTGCGGATCATACATTACTATCGGCTTCCCATCCTCATTTGCCCAGATTGAACAGGAAATAAGAGCATCTCCCAAATTTTTTTTGATGATGTCGATGGCCTTATTAAAAGTATCGATATCCTGATCTGTATCTTTTTTTAAATCACTTATATTTTGATCCCGTGAACTCTCATCGATAACCTTCATAATATTGATCATTAAAGCTAAAAAGGGGGTGTTAATGGTATGGGAAAACTTTTTATCGCTCTTTAAAAGACTAAACCGGCCTTTATTTAACTTTACTAAGTGCAGCGTGGCCTCTTCACCCTCAAGGCCCTTATATTCGGCGTGCACCATTTCGCCCTGGCTAAAATATAAAAAACCTTCGCTATTCTCGATCTCTATCCTGACAACAAGCGATTTCTTTTCTAAGTTGATCATCTGCAAAATAGAGGTTAAATTGATCGAATCGATGGTTCCGGAAACACCTTCTTCTTCCTTAGAGAAAATATCCAATATCCTGTCCTTGAACCAGGTGAAATCAAAAGGTTTCAAAATAATATCTAATCCGCCGAGCCGCTTAATCTTCTCAAAGACCTTTTCGGTGCCGTAAGCAGTCATGGCCAGGATACCGCCTTTAAAATCATGTTCCCGTAAATAATCGAAGAGTTCCAGCCCGCTCCTCTTGGGCATGCGAATATCGGTAACGATCAGATCATATTCATTTTTTTTATTTAATTTTATCGCTTCATTTACAGAGAAACAAGTATCCGTGGTAAAGACATCTTTATAATCGGAAAGGCCGTCTTTCAGCCCTTCTAAGAAAAATTTTTCATCGTCTACTAATAATAATCGTTTCGCCATTTTTAACCTCTTCTGACAACAAAGACAACAAAGACGACAAACAATATGCATTTTTATTGCCAAAACGGTAAAGAGTCCGATATCAAAGAGTTTACCACCTTGCCGGTTATTCCAAAGGCGCCCATTTTTACCATATCCGGTCAAAATGACACGGTCATTTTGAGTTTGATGGAAGAATTTTGAATTAGGATTTGATTTTATAAATTATTTCTGGTATAAAAGAAATATGAATGGTGATAATATAAATTCTACCATTAAAGATGCGGATTGGCCTCCATTGGAGGCATACTTTGAGAAGAAGGATTGGACGCTGAAAAAAATCTGCGACCTGGGCTTCACCGGTCTTGTTTTCCTGAATAACAAGAAAAGAAAGATTTTTTTCAACAATAAATATTTTAGCTCCATCGTTAAAGGGAAAGAAGAGGAGATATTAGATAAAATTTATTCATATATCGATAACATCACCGACAAACAAAAACTCATACATCAAACCCATGAAATAGTCTTCGATGAGAACGGTGAAGAAATGATATTGGGCTTTTCCCCATATTATTTAACTGACGATATTATTGCCGTCTTCTTTCGCGATATTACCTCCAGGACGATACTCCTGGAAAATAAACAAGAAAACCTGGTATACGACAAGCTGTCCGAATTGGTAGCCGAAATGGCGCACGAAATCGGTAATCCCTTATCCGGGATCAATACCAGCCTTCATGTGATGCTGCATAACCTTTCTACCTGGCCATTGGAAAAGATTCAAGGTTATATCGAACGTACTATCGATGAAATCAACCGTTTAGCGAATTTTTTAAAGAGGATCAGGGAAGTCTCGAAAGAAAGCAAACTAACCCTGAAACAAACAAACCTGAAACGGCTGATCGATAAGGTTTTATTTCAGAATGAAGAGCTGCTCAAACAAAAGAGCATCATATATAAAAATATGGTTGTTGAAGACATCGACGTTATAGTAGATTCGGAAGCGTTCCACCAGATCATATTAAATCTTATCAATAACTCGCTGCAAATCTTGTCACCCGGTCAAGAAATTAAGATTTATGTAGATGACACCGACAAGCTTTTTATCAAACTCGTATTCCGGAATAACGGCGTTTCTATCCCCGAGGAACTAATGGAAAAAATATTTTTTCCCTTATACACCACTAAAGACAGGGGCGGGGGGATCGGCCTGGCCATATCGCTGAAATTAATGACCCGCATGGGCGGGACCATGAAGGCCGTTCCTCCTGAAGACGGGATAGGGGCAAAATTCCTGCTGTACACCCCCTATTAATTTAAAATGGACAATACGTCAAAAAGAGATCTGATTCCATTACTGCTGGCAGAAGACGACGAATTACTGTCCATGTCGATCCGGGATTTCTTAGAGTCAAAGGGTTTCAAAGTATACCCGGCCAAAAGGTGCGATGAAGCGTTAAAAATCCTGGACCAACGCACCATCCATGTGGCCTTAGTTGACAAAAAACTGCCCGATGGAGAGGGAACCACCATATCTGAATACATCATCCGGAACAAATTAAGAACCAAGATGATACTGATGACCGCATACGGCGTGGATCAAAAAATCAACTACTATGTTCAGAAAGGCGCATTCGACTTCTTAGAAAAACCCTTTGCCCTGGAAAAGTTATTGAAGCGCATCGAAAACGCCAACCGCATGTTTGAACTGGAATACTCCCATGAAGCCCTGGAAATTTATCATAAATCGACCTATAAAATCATCGGTGACAGCCCCGAGATGAAACGAATCAATAAGATGATTAGCCTGGCAGCTTTGTCGCCCAGCCCGGTTTTAGTGCAGGGTGAAACCGGTACCGGCAAAGAGCTGATTGCCCGGAACATCCACTTAGAAAGCAGTCGCGGTGGCAAACAGTTTATCAGCGTCAATTGCGCGTCCATACCGGAACATCTATTCGAATCTGAATTTTTCGGGTATACCAAAGGGGCATTTACCGGCGCCTACAAAGAGAAACCGGGGTATTTCGAGATGGCCAACTACGGCATCCTGCACTTAGATGAAATCGGGGAGATGCCCATGGAATTCCAGGCCAAGCTCTTACGGGTATTGGAAGAAGGAACCTATTTCAAATTGGGAGGCACAAAAGAGATGGAGGTCGATGTTCGGATTATCGCCTCCACCAATAAAAATTTAAAAGATGAGGTAGCCAACAAACGGTTCAGGGAGGACCTCTATTTCAGGATCGCTGTTTTTACGATTCACCTGCCCCCCCTGAGAGAACGGCAGGAGGATATCCCCCTAATCGCCGAATACCTCTGGAACAACCTGATTCTGAAAATGGGCAAAAAGATGGCGCCCCCCACTTTTTCTTTTAAGGAATTAAAAAAAAATCCCTGGAAAGGCAATGTCAGGGAACTACGCAACTACTTAGAGCAAAGACTGATTTATTCAGACATGGGCGAGGTATTTCAACCCGAAGTAACAACGATCCCGGCAGGAGAACAGACGAAAAAAACCGGGTTCAAACCCTTAGATGATGTTATCCGCGAGTATGTCCTTGAAATCCTCGAATACTGCGATTACAACAAAGCCCGGACAGCGCGTGAGTTAGGATTAAGCCTCTCCACCCTGCAGCGTAAGCTGCGGGATTGGGGAGTCACCATCCAAAAAAGCATCGACCCGGAATGATATTCCCCGGCATTCTATAAAGGTACCGTATCCTCCAAACACCCGGGATCTATGGCAAAAAAAATTTCACTATCACCCGTGGGAGACCTTCGAGATGGTGCGAAGCACCTTCTATGTTTCCCCACGCATAGGGGCCGCGGGGTTATAATTTTCCTTGTTTTTTCAGGCGTTTTACGATCTTCTCCATCTGGGAAACCATGCGATCGAAACGTTTGAACGCGGCCTCTGCCGGGGCCGTGGTGGTCATATCCACTCCGGCCAGTTTCAGGGTGTCCAGAGGATAACGGCTGCCCCCGGCTTTGAGAAAATCTAAGTATTTCTCACGCTCCGCTTCTCCCCCGTTCAGAACCATTTCGGTCAGGGCCTGTGAAGCGATCATACCGGTAGCGTAGGTGAACACGTAATAATTCAGGTAGAAATGGGGGATGCCGCTCCATTCATTTTGAATGAAATCCCCAACTTCGACGATCCCCTTGTCGTGACCGTAATACAGGCGGGTAATTTCCAGGTATTTTTTATTTAACCATTCAGACGTAAGAGTCTGACCTTTCTCCACCTGGCGGTGCATCTCCAATTCAAATTCGGCAAACAGGGTTTGCCGGTAAACCGTGCCCCGGAAACGGTTAATAAAACCATCTAAAATAAACAACTTAAAAAGATCATCTTTCTCCATTTTTAACAAATGCTCCATCAGCAGGTTCTCATTAAAGGTGGAGGCAATCTCCGCCAGGAACGCCGAATATTGGGCCATGGCAAAAGGCTGTTTCTTATTGGAGAAATGGGAATGCATGGCATGTCCCAATTCGTGGGCCAGGGTAGACAAGGTCTCGTAGCTGCCGTTGTAATTCATCTTGACAAAGGGGTGCACGCCGTACAGCCCCCCGGAGTAAGCCCCGGTCTCTTTGCCTTTGTTGCCGTACCGGTCTATCCAGCGGTCATTAAAGGCCATTTCCAATCCCCGGCGATAATCTTTACCCAAGGGTCTCATCATTTTTAGGATGATCGTTTCCGCCTCATCCCAGGGATAGAGTTTTTCAACGGATTTTACGGCTGAGGCATAGATATCTTCATACTTGTATTTATCAAACCCTAAGATTTCTTTTTTCAATGTCAGGTAGCGGTATAGGGGAGCCAAATTTTCTTTCGTCGACTTGATCAGGTTGTGATACACCTGGGGATCGATATTTTCGTGGAATAAACGGGCTTCGAGACAATCCGTGTATTTATGAATCCGGGCATTAAAGAGATGTTGTTTCATACCGGAATCCAAAAGGATGGCCAGGGTATTCTCAAATTTTTTATGGTTTTTCCAATAGTTATTCATGGCTAAAGCTCGCTCCGCCGGATTCTTTGACGCCCGGTATTTTATATAGTTGGCATGATTGAGCACTATTTTTTTACCGTCGGGCAGGGTTATTTCAGGAGCCGGGATTTCCACATCGTTGAGCATTTTAGAGGCTTTCTGCATAGCGCCGGAAAACAAGCCGGTCAGGGAGGCAACTCTCTGCCGGTCGGTCGGTAGAATATGCTTCTCCATCCGCAGTGTCTGTTCGATATTGAAAGCATAAGGCGCCAAACCCGGTTCCGCTTTCAGGTATTCGGAGAATTTTTCCTCCCCCAATTTAAGAATATCGTCATTCATAAAAGCGAGTTTGGATTGCATCCGGACAAATATCATCTGTAGTTGCCCCTTCATTTGCTGAAAAAGCGGGTTGCCCAGGTCGGCATTGGCCTGGTGGCTGGCATAGGAAAATAACTTCATGGCATTTTGCCTGACATCGCCTAATAGTTCTAAGAAAGCCAGCATTTTTTGTGGAGAGGATATCCACTCTTCAGCCATCCCGTCGATCTTACCGGTTTTTTTAACCGTCTCTTCTTTTGCCTTTTCCCAGGCTGCCATGGTGGGATAGATATCTGCGATTTTCCAGGTATACTCGACCGGAACATCTTTTCTCGCCGTCGTGGAAAAATCGGGAATTTCCGTCTTACTTTTTGTCTCCGCGCTTACAGGCAGAAGCAAGGCCGCCGTTAATACCATACATAAAAATATTCTTTTTTTGTTCATAGAATCTCCTTATCGAAATTTTTTATTATACTCTATTTTAGTAAAAAAACGCCATAAAATCAACCGCTGCTTCAGCACTAAAGAGTGAAAGTTTTTGTACATGATATCATGAAGAGAATTAGTATCAATGGTTTGATTCCGGAAATCCTCCCATAGTTCCAGATAAAAATTCACCAGGCTACCGCTCTTTTTAATGATTTGTTTTATTTCTGAGTTATGCTGCATCAATTGGTTAATGATATGAGCGATTTGCATTAAGTGATAAAAGCATTTTTCGGCGTTATAGTTTTTGCTGTACGCGTGCTCCAGGTTGTACCCTTCGTTCTTTTGAGAGTTAAATCCTTGGTTTTCAATTTTACTTCT
>JAGLQA010000849.1 GCA_023137075.1 Candidatus Aminicenantota bacterium | reverse complement strand
AAATTCCCATCGGTTTTACCACCTCGGGTATATATGGCGATGTCAAAATCGCCCTGGCCATAGACTATTCCTACTACTTTTTCATCGGGGAATATCCGCATGACCAGACCCTATTGTATTATACGATCCCGGCGAACGCACTCCCCGGCTCCTATATTATCGCGATCAAAAAAAACGACTTAGTGGTGAAATCAAAGAGATTTACCGTAAATTAAATAAGCCCTGGGAGCGACATTTCCAATAGAGTCGTGTTCGCCTCTTCCATTCTCCCGCTGAACGAGGCACGTGGTGTGTGATTTCCGAGCAGTTTTTAAGTGTTAAAAAAAAAGTTTGAATAAAATAAAGGAGGCATAAAAAAATGCTGAAAAAAAGTGTTTTGTTTCTAATCTTTTTATTGGTGGGTACCGCCTTTATCGGCAGTGCACCGGTACCCATTAACCTATCTAAGAGCCCGGGCCGGGCTTCGGTTCATGTATCGGTACTGGCTTACGGCGATAGGGTTATGGTAACCTGGAGAGAAGAATATCTATGGGACATCTATTATACAATATATTCCAACGGCAGTTGGTCTTACCCGGCTCCGGTGTTCGATACATCTAAAATATCAAAAAACCCCCATCTTGACATCGGCCCTGACGGTATCATCCATATTACCTGGGCGGAAGGGGGCAGCAGCCCCGCCCGTGATATTTATCATGCTGTTTACCGGGACGGCGTCTGGCAGGGCATGGAAGAGGTATACGACAGCCCCATGAATTCCAATTGGAGCCGGGTCGGGATACTGGCGGACAACACGGTAAATATTACCTGGACCAGCGAGATGTCCGGTACTTATGACCAGGTAATCCGAAACAACTGGAAACCCGATGGCGGTAGTTGGAATGCCAACGGGTTGATTATTTCGAAGAAAAAACCGCAGCATTCCACCGGGCACAGCGATATCTTTACCAGGGGCAATAAAACCTACTGCGTCTTCCGGGAAGGTAAAGTCGGTGACGGCTTTAACATCATGTTTTCGCAAAAAACAGGGAACGGAGCCTGGTCATACCCGGTTCCCATTAACGACACCGGCGGCACCCATTCCTATTCACGCCTTGCCGTAGATTCAAAGGGAGACGTCCATGTACTCTGGGAAAATTTTAGGAATGCCCGGTATTGCGCCCGGGTGAACGGAACCTGGCAGCCGACGGTTCGTATCAACAGCGTCGATGGTAAACATCCCAATTTTTTAGATATCGACGTGGACCCTGGCGACAATCTACACGCTATTTATGTGAGTAATATAAACGACACGCGAAGAGATATCTATTACAATTACAGAGAGAGCGGAGCCGCCTGGGTACAGCAGAACGACGAACGTTTATCCACTTCCAACACACCGAACCAACTCCCGGCAATCAGCGTGGATTACACCGGCGCGGCTCATTGTACCTGGTCTTCTGCCGGTGAAGGGCAGCCCGGCAACGTTATGTATGTGAAGATGCCGAGCCGGATGCAGCGGATCAACGTCACCTCTCCCGCAGGCGGTGAGACGTGGACCACCGGGGACACAATCCCCTTTGAGTGGACCAGTGAAGGTGTAACCGGGGATGTGGATATCAAAATGAGAAATGAAACGACCAAAACAAAATACCATGTATCCACTGTTCCTTACGACAGTTCCCCCTATAATTACGTTATCCCGCCGCATATCCCTCACGGTTATTATCGCGCCGGCGTGCTCAAGGGTCCGGTTTTAGGAAAGACCGGGATTTTTTCGATAGCCGGTATCAACATAACCTCCGGTCATACCGGTAAAAGTTACGGCGTAGGCAGCTATATCCCCATGACCTGGACGGCCGGTGGCTTTATCGGCAATGTGGCTGTGAATCTCATCAAAT
>JAGLQA010000848.1 GCA_023137075.1 Candidatus Aminicenantota bacterium | reverse complement strand
ATCGATGTGCGGTCCATGAATTCCAGGACCGATGGATAAATCCTGCCCGTAATAACCCGGTTAATAAACTCCGCCCCTTTTCGTAAGGATTTAAAATCGATCAAAAAGGTTACCCGGTGCTCGGGCAGGGGGATTAGTTTTACAATAATCTTAGAAATCACCGCCAGGGTGCCTTCGGAACCGGTCAAGAGCGATTTTATATCGTACCCGGCAACATCTTTGATCACATGGGAGCCGGCTTTGATCTTTTCCCCATTCATTAAAAAGGCTTCCAGACCTAAAACATAATTACCCGTCACTCCATATTTAAAGCACCTGAGTCCCCCGGCATTTTCGGCCACATTGCCGCCAAGGGTGGAAGTTTTCAAACTGGCCGGATCCGGTGGATAAAACAGGCCTTTTTTCTCAACCTCCTGCTGCAGGTTATAGGTGATTACCCCGGGTTCTACCTCGGCCAGGAAATTCTCGGTGTCGATGGTCAGGATTTTATTCATCCGGGTAAACACCATTTCGATACCGTGATGAACCGGTAAGGCCCCCCCGGTATAACCGACTCCGGCGCCCCTGGGAGTGACCGGGACGCGATGTTTATAAGCGGTTTTCAGCGTGTTTTTTATATCCTGTTCGCTTTCCGGAAACACGACTATGTCCGGCAGGAATTCGTTTCCGGTGGCATCGTAGGAGTAAGCAATAAGGTACTCTTTTTCCGTAAAAACTTTTTTCTTGCCTAAAAGGTTTTCTAACTCTTTTACAATTTTTCTATCGATTTTCATGGGCATTCATCATACCATAATTGTACCGGGATTCGCAACATAATTTTTTTTCAGTAAATACAAAAAAATCCCGGCAAACATTTGACAAATCGTTTTATCTTATATAAAATTACCCTATGGTAAAAGACGACGGTTTTAAGAAATTTTTGACCCGGTACAAGAAGGGTGACGTTATATACAGCAAGGATGAACTGCAGGAGAATTTTTTTATTCTTAATAAGGGCAAAATTCAACTGAAGGTTGGTGACGATGATTTAATCCTGGCTGCGCTGTCCAAAGGTGATTTTTTCGGAGAAGAATCATTGAATGAGAGCCAGAAGGCGGCTTACACCGTTGAGGTCATCGAAGATGCGGACATCATAAAGATTCCGTATTACGCGTTGATCGATATGATGAATCAGAGTACGGATATCGGCCTGAAGATATTGAAGAAACAATCCGAAAAAAACTTACGCATACTCGAGAACATTCTGAGGTTAAGCCAACCGGTGGAAGTCCCGCCGCCAAAGCCGAAAAAAGGTAAAACCGAGGATGATAAAACCGCGGAAAAAGTCGATCCCGATATCAAGGCTTATCTCATCGTGCAGCGATCAAACCGGATCGTTCAATTAACCAAGAAACAAACTTATTTAGGCCGCAGAGATTATACAACCGGTTTTATACCGGATGTTGACCTGACAAAAGAGGATGAAGAGAAATATATCTCGAGGAAACATTCCAAAATTTCATTTTCCGACAGTAAATTCTATGTCTCCGAAGAACCGGGCGCCGTAAACGGGACTTTCCTGAATGGGGAAAGACTGGCCACCAGTGTCAAACATGAACTTAAAAACGAAGATGAAATTACCCTGTGTCATTTGAAGATTACTTTTAAATATTAGAGAACCGCAGCGACGCAAAATCTTGCGTCTCCGAATGAGGCAGCTTTTCCCTGGTCAGAAGCGTGATTAATTCACCAAATTGGGGAAATTGGCGAATTAATTCTTGCCTGTTTCCCCCCTGGTAATCGGCATAATCAAAACCGGGAGCCATGGTGGTGCCCATCAGGGCATATGAGCCTCCGGGCAGAAGACGCGTACCCTGCCATACACCAGCGGGCACAACAACCTGGGGAATTTCTCCCTGTTCGATATCATTCCCGATAATTATTTTTTCGCCGCTGCCGTCGGGGAATAGCTGCAGCATTTCTACCGGGCTGCCCGAATAAAAATGGAATATTTCATCGCCTTCCAACCGGTGTATTTCCGAGAAAGTACCGGGGATCAACATGTAATAAATAGCCGTTGCCAGGGGACGATCCCCGCCGAAACCGGGAGGTAAATGTTGGCCGGCAATGGTGTGGCCGGACTTGTAGGTCTCTAAAAAATATCCTCCTTCCACAGGGTGTTTTTGCAGTTTCAAAATTTTAATGATCTCTTCAGCGGTAAGCATGATATTCTCCTATTATTTTTATCCGGGTTACAGGGCGCCGTCACCGGCCGTCGCGAAGGTTATGTTTGAGGGGCGGGCAGTATTTTTTTCCCAGTATTTTTTTATTACCTTCAACAAGGCATTGTCAGGAACATCGACGGTATTACCGGGGTCCGGGCCGAAGCGGAAATTGAAGGCATTGTTTTCTTCGGTCAGCGGTTTATAGTCCGGGGACCACATCCACAGGGCATAATTCATATTTCTGGCTTCAAACAGGCTCATCAGGTCGTCCATAAAGGTGGGGACACCCTTTACCCAACGGACAGCGCCATACTCGTTACAGGATACCGGGACATTATAGCTTGACTTAAAAT
>JAGLQA010000847.1 GCA_023137075.1 Candidatus Aminicenantota bacterium | reverse complement strand
CGTGAATTACATGTCTCCCGAGCAGACCCGGGGTGATGAACTGGATTCGCGTACCGATATCTGGTCCTTCGGTGTTGTGCTCTATGAACTGGCCACCGGGGAACTCCCCTTTAAGCCCGATAGGGGAATGACGGTCATCAAATCCATTACCTCGAAATCTCCGCGCCCACCCGCCCTAATTTGCCCGGGTATACCGCCGGAATTGGAAGATATCATATTGCGTTGCCTGCAAAAGGACCCGGAAAAACGCTGCCGGTCCGTCGAGCCGCTGCTCTCGGATCTGAAAACCTTAGCAGCTAAAATCAGCGGGGATAAGCAGGCCCAGGAAGAGACCGGCTTGCGGAAGAAAAAAAGGGGAATCGGCCGGGAAACGGAACGGAGACAGGCCACCGTTGTTTTTGCCGAAATCTGCGGTTATGAGGATATGCTGAAAGAATTGGGCAATGAAGAAAACCGCCGCCATTATGAATCGCTGCTTTCGTATGGTCACCACCATCGTGGAAAACCGCGGCGGCAAGATCGATAAGATTGTGCAGGGAAGTATTATCACTCTTTTCGGTGTCCCCACGGCCATCGAAGATGCCCCGAAAGAAGCGGTTAACGCGGCCATTGCCATGCGCGGCAACCTCCGGCGTTTGAATCGTGAAGATGATTTGAAAATCGCGTTGGATATCCGGATCGGCATCAACAGCGGCATGGTAATCAGTGGGGCCATGGGGCAGGATGAGACGAAAGGTTTCAGGTACAACGTGATGGGGGATACCATTACCCGGGCCTGCCAATTAAAAGACTTAGCCTCTAAAGGAAAAATTGTGGTCGGCCCTTTGACCTACAGATATACAAAAGATGATTTCGAATACAGGGAGATAAAACCCATCATTTTTCCGAGTAAATCCAGCCCAGCAGCCCTATTTGAACTCCTGTCGACTAAGGAAAAAATCTTCCGCCCCGTCTTCGAAATGGACCGGTTGATAAAGGCAAAAATGGTAGGCAGGGATAAAGAACTCGATAAGTTACGGCTTCATGTGATGCAGGTCATCAATGGAGAGGGTTCGATTGTCAGTCTAATGGGTGAAGCCGGGATCGGCAAATCCAGGCTTGTTGCCGAGTTAAAAAAAGTAGAGAACCTGAAAAAAGTCACCCTCCTGGAAGGTCGGGCCGTCCCAATTGGAAAGAACTTAAGTTACCACCCCTTCATCGATATTTTTAAAAACCGGGCAAACATCACGGAAGAGGACAGTGAAGGCATTGCCTTCTCGAAACTAACAACAGCCCTGGCCACTCTCGACCCGGAGATACTTCACGAAACGCTGCCTTTCATCGCCATCATGATGAAACTGCCGCTCACAGGCCGGTACGCGGACCAGGTAAAAGGAATGAAAGGCGAGGTCCTGGAAAGACTCATCCTGAAAACACTGCAGCGGTTGTTGATAAAAATTGCCGAAAAAAAACCGGCCGTTCTTTTCGTCGAAGATCTCCATTGGGCCGACACCTCCTCTATCGAACTACTCGAATCCCTTCTCCCCCTGACCGAAAATCATCGCATTCTCTTCGTGCTGGTCAGCCGCCCCACCCGGGCCGGCGAACAATTTGCCGCGGTCCTTAGGGGAAAATACGCAGCCCGTTGTGAGGAGATTGTCTTAGAACCCCTGAAGCGAAAAGAGTGTCAAAAATTGATCCGCAGTTTGATAGAGGTCAGGGGCTTGAACCCGCAAACCGAAAGGGCCATCATCGACCGGGCCGAAGGCAATCCCTTCTTCATCGAAGAGGTGGTGCGATCCTTCTTAGACGCCGGTATCGTCGAACCCGGCAAAGAAAAATTTAAAACCACCGATAGAATCGATGCCGTAATGGTACCGGAAACCATCCAGGATGTAATTATGGTACGCATCGACCAATTGGACGAAAAGACCCGCACCTTGCTCAAAGAAGCATCGGTCATCGGCAGGTCTTTTCACCACAAAATATTAACGGCAGTAACGGAAATCGGTCCGGTGGTGGATGAGCGACTCGCGTATTTAAAAAAGGCCGAAATCATCGAAGAAAGAAGGAGATCAGGCGAATTGGAGTATCAATTCAAACATTCCCTCACCCGGCAAGTGGCTTACGATTCGATCCTGCTGAAAAAAAGGGAAGCGCTTCACCTGAAAGTGGCTCAGGCCATCGAATCCGTCTTTGCCGGCCAATTACCCGGTTTCTACGGCATGCTGGCCCTGCACTACACGACAGCCGGGAATATGGAAAAGGCCGGTGAATACCTAAAAAAAGCCGCCCGGGAAGCATTAAATACCGCCGCCTCCGGCGAAGCCCTGCACTACTACTGGGAGGCGCTGAAAGTGTACCGGAGAAAACACGGTGAGAAGGGCAACCCGGAAGCCATCGCCGGCCTGGAATGGAATATTGCCCGGGTTTTTTTCAACAAAGGCCATATGACGGAAGCGGCGAAACATTTCGACCGCGTCCTGGAACTCTGGGGACAGGGGCGGCCAAAAAATAAATTTGTCCGGATGTTATATTTTATAGGCGACCGGGTGCGGTTTTTCAAATATCTCTACCTGCCGGACAAAAGTCCCGGTAGAATCCCCGGCCCCCGGGAGAACGATATTTTAGAAGTCATCTATCAACGCTGTACGGCCCTGGCATCCGGCGATACCTCCCGCATGCTGCATGACACCAACCGGCTCTTTAAAACTATTCATAAATACGACCTCTCAAAAGTCCGCGGCGGGATTCATTTTTATGCCTCTTTCAGCGCCCTGCTGTTCTTTTCCGGCACATCTTTCGCCATCTCCCGCAAAATGCTCAACCATGCCCGTAGTTATATCAAACCCGGTGAGACAGTCCTCCCCTTTGCTTTTACCTTCTGGGAATTATTATTCGACACCCTGACCGGAAACTGGAAACGGCCATTACCTTACGATGAAACCGTTATAAACGACAACCTGCAGCAGGGAGAGATTTTTACCACGTCGGGGTACCTATTCTTCTCCGGTATCATAAAAACAGGCCAGGGCAGTTTTTCCGGCGCCAGGATATATATCGACAAGCTGTCGGAGATCGGTGAAAACTTTGCCAGCGACCAGTCCCGTTTATTCAAATACGCGCTCAACTCCAGGTATTTATTGAAAAGGCGGAAACTTTTCGATGCGCTGCAAGAAGTCGAAGCCGGCCTGTCTTTAGCAGACCTCACCGGTCACAAACCCGAGCTGTTAAGTTTTACCGGGATTAAGGCACATATCCGGATATTGCAGGGTGACATGGACCGGGCGGAGAAAACCGTGCTGCGGGCAAACCGACTGGCTTTGCAGCATAAATTATCAACGCCCCTCCACTGCGGCAGTTATCACCTCAGCCGCTTTTTGTTCTATCTCTGCCGTTTAGAGAAAAACGCGTCGGCCGGAAAAAAAACATGGGCCAAAGAAGCCTATCGCTGCGGTAAAGCGGCGCTGAAAACCGCGGCTAAAAACGCCCCCTATCGCACAGAGGCGCTGCGCTTAATGGGAACCTATCACTGGCTTTGCGGTGACCGGAAGAAAGCCCTCTCCTGCTGGGAAAAGAGCATCAAAACCGGCGAGCAATTGGGCGACCGGCCCGAACTAGCCCGGACCTATATGGAAGTGGGCAGACGGCTGCGGGAAAAGAACAGCCCCTTTACCCGGTTGGCTGGGGTCTCTGCCGGCGAGTACTTGCAGCGGGCCTGGTCATTTTTTAAGGAGATGGGTTTGCAGTGGGACTTAGATCAACTGGATAAGATTACAAACCGGTAGAAGTAAGAACATCATTCCATCCCCTCACCCCTTTACCGGCAAGTTTCAATCCTTCTTTTAACTGTTTATATCCGGATATAAGGTTCAGGTCGGAGGCTCT
>JAGLQA010000846.1 GCA_023137075.1 Candidatus Aminicenantota bacterium | reverse complement strand
GAGACGTATAATATCCATTGAAGATTAAAGCTAGATTTGGGAATCTTTTATCTTTAAAAAAAATCCTTTTTTTTAAACTCATCAAGTAGAGTTCGATAAACATGTTAAAAAAAATTATATTCTTTATTCTTATAACTTCTTGTTTCTCCCTGTTGGCAGAACAGGAAAATCCCGGGGCAAAAAAGATTTTAAACATCCTCTTTATCAATCAAAAAGTAAAAATAGACGGCATTCTTAATGAGGAATTCTATTCAACTCTTTTACCGGCAGGAGATTTTATCCAGTTTCACCCCAAAAACGGTGAGAAACCGGCCTTTAAGACACAGGTCTATGCTTATTACGACAAAAAAAATATCTACTTTGCCTTTAAATGCTTTGACGACGAACCGGGGAAGATAACAGCAGACATTACGCCTTTTGCCGAATATGAGAATAACGACGAGGTGCTTGTTTACCTTGACACCTTTAACGATAAACGGACTTATGAGTCTTTTGCCGTTAATCCTAAAGGGATCAAAACAGGGAAAAAGACGGTGTGGGATGCAGATGCCAAAATTACCACCTACGGTTGGTGCGCGGAGATCAAGATCCCCTTCAAATCTTTGCGTTTCCCGGTGAAAAAGGTACAGCAATGGGCAGTCAATTTCAAAAGAGAAATTTTTCGGTTAAATGAAACAGACTACTGGACCAGGGTAAAACGGGACAAGATGGCCGTCTTTGGCGATACTTTCGGCAGCATGGAAGGAATTCAAAATATCAAAGGTGGAAAGAATATCGAGATATTCCCTTATGCCGGGGTGAGAAATTCCTATTCAGGAGACGAGAAAGATAACAAATTCGCCTATGGGGTAGATTTAAAATATGGCATCACCTCCAACCTGACCTTAGATTTAACTTCTTCCCCGGATTACTCGGAAGTTGAGTCCGATCCTTTCTTCTACCAATTAGAACCCTTTGAGGTTAGCCTGGCAGAGAACAGGCCATTCTATAATGAAAGCAGTGATTATTTCCAAACACATTTTAACCTGTTTTATTCTCGCCGCATTGCCAGGCCTACCCTGGCAGTTAAAGTCACGGGAAAAGAAAAAGGATATTCCTTAGGTCTGCTGGCTGCCTTAAATGAGGATGGGGATAATAAAAACTTTCACGGTGTTTTCCGTTTAAAAAAAGATATTTTCAAACTTTCCCATATAGGGATGATCTATACTTCATTGGAAGCGGGAGATACCTGGAACCGCAACATCGGTTTTGATTTCAATTTTAAATTCAAAGACATTTACCGGGTTGCCGGGGATGTTGCTTTCTCTTACAATGAAGACCGGCCTCGCTCCGATACCGGCATGTACCGCCTCTGGTTGGTTAGATCAGTGGACAAGGGCTTAACCTTTCTCGGTATATATGAAAGGAAAGAGCCTGATGTATATGTACCGGCCGGTTTTATTCCTAATGTCGATTATCAATTATTCAGGGCTATATGGAAATACAGTTTCCGCTGGGAAGGGAAATGGCTGGAAAAACTAAATTTTATGGTCTGGAAGAACAACCAGGATTCCATCAGCAGTAACTTAAAGGTTATGGACACCAACGAATTAATAATGAGTATGTCTACTAAGAACCGGGTTGATCTTACCGTATCCCATATCTTCGGTAAGGCAAGAGTAAAAATACTAAATGAAAATTCCGAACTCGTCTATGATGATATCCTCTACCCGGGAAAATTATACTTTGCCGGTCTTTCGTATAATGGCAACCGCAGACTACAATTTGGAATCGATTGGGTACATATTGATGATTTTGTTTATGAAGATGATTTTACCGGGACAAAGGAGGGGGAATTTGCCAGTGTCTCTGTGTGGTCCAACTTTAAAATCTCACCCCAACTGCAATGGGGCCTGAAATATGGAAAAACCGGTTACCATTCGTTAGACGATACTATCGAGTTTAACGGCAGTCTGCTCTCCACCAAACTTAATTACCAGATGAGTAAAAAAATCTCTTCTTTTTTGAAGTTCCAATACGATTCTTACCTGCAGCGTTTTCAATACGATTTCCTGCTGGGTTACGAACCGGCTAATGTAAGCAGGATTTATCTCTCTATTAAAAATTATTCCGAAAACCGTTTCCGGTTATTCAGCCCCGATGCCCGCAGCATTTCATTTAAAATCTCCTACTTGCTGCGCATCTAACCCCCCCCAAAAAAAGGGGCGCCCCTTAAAGGCCCTTCAGGACAATACTGGAAATACCGGGTGGGAAACTGCTGGTTACCATTTTTTTTGTTGAAATTTTCTGATTTTTCTTCTAAAATAGACCTGTGGCGAAAAAACATGTTTCGAGATGCCTTAAGCCGGAGAGTTTTGCCCCGGAATCAACGGACTGCACCTGGGAGTCAGGATTATGGTACTGCATTCTATAACCGACTACCCGATACCGGTTCTTTTAAAAAAAATCCTGACATACCGTCTGAGCGGGATTCTGCATATTAAGGGAGAGGGCTTCGAGAAAACGCTGCAATTTTCGGACGGCGATCTAACCGCCGCGAAAAGCACCAAACTCGAGGAGAAAATTCCCGTTGTATTACACCTGACCGGTAAAATCAACGAAAAACAATACGATAATGTCAGCGGATTGCTGCACGGAACGGACCTGGAGGTGGGGGAAATCCTGGTTCGGAATCATTTTGTAACCGGGGATGATCTTCATGCTGCCATGATGTACCTGGTAAGGCGGATCGCCCTATCGACTTTCCTGTTGGAAAAAGGCCACTGGCAATTCAGCAGTCAGGAAACAGAAAATCGCAAAGGTGAACAATTAAGGGTCCCTTTGCCCGGGATAATTGTCGAAGGCGCCAGGAAATTAAAAAGCACAACTTATTTTAAAGATAAAATATATTTTCATTCCCCGGTGATAACCGGGATTCCCGAATCGCTTTTTCCCCTGTTGACGGACGAAGAAATTCACTTTTACAAAGAGCTGGAAAAGTGTAAACACTTATCCAACAGCGAGATTATCTCAAAATTGAATTTATTACCCGCATTCTATTGGGAAAAACTCATTGTCTTTATGATGCTGGATATTATTGAATTCGAGGAGCACACCGTTGATTATGACAAGGAAGAAAGCATAAAGAATCTCATCGACATGAATGAAAAGCTAAGAAGCGGCGAATTCGACAACTACAGTATCCTGGGAGTCGCA